>JBEIQS010000095.1:0-21724 GCA_040376425.1 Alphaproteobacteria bacterium
CTGGGTTACTGTGCGCGCGGAAGACCCCCATGAGCATGCTCTCCTTCTCCGCGCGCAACTTTCGAAAGCTCCGCCAGTTTGACTGGTCCCCGGAGGGACTCTCTCTGGTTGTAGGGTCGAACGGGGCCGGGAAGACCACGGTTCTGGATCTGTTGCGCTTTCTTCGAAGCACCTTTGTGCACGGACATGAGGCCGGTTTTATCGCCGTCGGCGGAGGCGACCACTTTCCCTCAGGCCGTACCTTCGGACCAGATTTTATGGATTTTGAACTGGGTGCGGACGAGCTTGTCGAGTTTAAATTGTCCGTTGGTGACATCCACTGGAAACTCAGGCTCCCCATGTCCCAAGCGGGCCTGAAGGGCACCTACGGGGAGGAACTCTACCGGGGGTCGGAGCTGATCCTACGCTCCGCAGCCTATGGAGAGCGTTGGTTTCTCGGAACAAAGTCCATGCCGTTGGACGAAACACGCTGCTGCGCCAAAGTGCTCTGGGATCGTGGGGAAGCCCCATGGATGGAACCGCTGGTTCGGTGCCTCTATGACTTGCGCACCTATGACTTCTACCTGAACCTGGTACGCGAGGGCAGCTCTCGGGAGGAAAATGCGGCATTCCTACACCGAAATGGGAAAAATCTGTGGGCCGTGCTGGCAAACTGGAAGAGTGCCCCGCTCCGCTTTCGGGGCCAGTTCGATTGGGTGATCGACCAGGCCCATCGCGCCTTCCCCGACCTGGTCGGGAACATCGAATTTGATCGAAACGAAGCTTACATCTTCCCGCCCGGGGCCACCGATCCGGCAGACGGCCTCCCCCCACGTCGCCAGCCGGACGGGCTGCTGACCGGGCTACTTCAGCTTACGGCAATCATGGGCGCAAAGCCAGGAAGTATTTTGGCTTTTGACGAAATAGAGAACCAGCTCCACCCCCACGCAATCCGGTCGATCCTGGCGGCCATGCGGGAACAGGTGGAGACTCGTCAGCTGACGATTCTCCTGACCACCCACTCACCTGTGGTGCTCAACGATCTGCGTGATGAGCCGGAGTCCGTCTATGTCCTCAACCATGGGGATCCAGAGGTTCCCAACCCGGGGAGAATGAGTGATCTTCACCACGAGGACTGGCTGGCACAGGCAAAGCTGGGCACCCTCTATGAACGATTGGCCTTTGGGGCGCCTGCTGGGATCGGAGGGAAGCGGTGAAGGTGGCCATCCTGCCCACCGGTCGGACAGAGTGGTACGGTCTGCCGCGCGCACTTCGCCGCCTCTTTCCCGACCATGACTTCGTTCCTGTTCCCACCAGAGAGGAGCTCTTCACTGAGCCGAAGCGGTTCCCGTACCCGGGTGTCACCAGTACGCCGTTGACGAGCAAGCAGCTCTCCAACCCTCCCGGACCAGCCTTCCCGCTCATCGAACGTGCGGTGCAGGAGGCCTTCGGCGACCGTAAGGCAGAGGCAGCCGATATCGTACTCATCCTGGACGATGTGGAGGTGCTCAACCGTGGCCACGAGGATCTGGTGCTCGCCGTTTTTCGCGCGGCTGTGGAACAACACCTCCAGAACCTGTCCTCCGATCGTCTCCGAGGGCGCACCGCCGAGGTTCTGCGCAACCGGGTATCCTTCCACCTCGCTCGCCCCATGATTGAAAGCTGGTTCTTTGCCGATCCCGCCGCGTTGGCGGAAGCCGGGGTGGACGAGCCGTGCTCCTCCCATGTTCTACTTTCAGATCCAGAACAATTTGAAATCCGTATTGCAGACTACATACAGGCAAAGGTCGAGCACTGCCCCTGCTGGAACAACCTCCCAAAGACCAAGGCGAATGAACAGAAAAAACCAAAGTGGTTAGGAGCTCTACCCCGCGAGTACCACCCCAAGGGCTACCTCCAGTGGCTCTGCCGCGATGGATCCGCCGAAACCTGTACCCGCTACGACGAGGCTCAAGGCGGAGCGAAAGCCCTGGCCAACCTCGATTGGAGCCTGCTACTTGGACGTCCCGCCGAACAGCTTCCCTACCTGCGCGCGATAGTCAGCGATCTGGCGATGACGCCGGGGAATCCTACCGTTCCTGTGTTTCCCGGAGGCAGCAGCCACACCTCCCCGTTCCTCATCCCGCAGAATCCCGTCCTCCGCAACCTGTGAGCTACCTCCCCCCGGCACCCCGTAGCTTCCGCATTCCCTGCCGCAGCCCCTCCACCGTCAGCGGGAACATGGGGATCTCCGCCCGGATGGCGTTGACGGTGGGGTGATCCCAGAAGCGCGGCGGGTCCGGGTTCAGCCAGATCTGGTTGGACACTTTGTGCGCAAATGCTTTGATGTTGTCGATACCCGCCGGGGACCATTGCCCGAAGCTGCCGGAGGAGGAAAACAGCTCCCACGGTGCCATCGACGCATCCCCTACCCAGATCACCCGGTGCTGCGGCGTGAGGTCGGAAAGCACCTGCATCGTCGCCTTGCGCTTGTAGGTGCGGTAGTCCTCGTACAGCCAGGCGTAGGGCGCATTGTGGAAGTAGTAGCTGTCAAAGGTCTTGAACATCTTCATCTGCGAGGCGGCGGTGAACAACCGGCTCACCAGCGCCGCGTGCGGGTCCATGGAGCCGCCCACATCCATCAGCAGCAGCACCCGCACCCGGTTGACCCGCTCCTTTTGCAGGTCCAGCTCGATCTCTCCGCCGTTGGAGGCGGTTTTTTGGATGGTGCCGTCGATGTCGAGCTTCTCTTCGCCCTCGCGCGCGAGTCGCCGCAACATGCCGAGCGCCACGGAAAAGTCGCGTACATCCAGGGTCATGTCGGTGCGATAGCTGGCCCACTGCCGCTCCTGCGCCACCTGCACCGCGCCCCCGCGCGAGCCCTCTCCTCCGATACGGATTCCATCCTCTGCACGCCCGGAATTCCCAAAGGGCGAGGTGCCGCCGGTGCCGATCCAGTAGTTGCCGCCGTCGTGGCGCTCCTTCTGTTCGTTCATCCGTTTCTGCAGCTCTTTCAGCATCGCTTCCAGGCTTTCAAAGCCGGAAGGCACCAGCTCATCCCCCATGCCCTTCTTGGCCTGCGCCAGCCATTCCGCCAGGGCATCCTTCAGCTTGGGCGGCAGCTCCACACCCTTGAAGGTGGCGGTAAAGGCCAGGTCGTAGGCGTCAAAATGCGCCTCGTCGTGGACCAGGAGCGAGCGCGCCAGGAAGTAGAGGCCGTTCAGGTCCTCCGCGAGGCCCAGCTCCAGCCCGCGCAACAGCTCCAGCCACTCCCCCAGGCCCACTTTCAGGCCCTGGGAGCGCAGGTTGAAGAGTAGGTTGAGCAGGATCATCGACGATTCTTCAGCAGCTCCAGATCAACCTCCTGCTTGATCAGGATGCCGGGGAAGGGCAGCTTCGCCATCACATCCTCGGGCGGGATGCCCGCCCGCACCAGCACGGTCAACCAGTCGATCAGCTCCGACGTGCTGGGCTTTTTCCGCAGCCCCTCGGTGCGCCGGATGGCATAGAAGCGCTGGAAGGCGGCCTCCAACAGCTTTTCGGGAAGGCCGGGCAGGTGGACCTCCACAATCTTCTTCATCCGGTCGCGGTCGGGGAAGGCGATGTAGTGGAAGAGGCAGCGCCGCAAAAAAGCGTCTGGAAGCTCTTTTTCTGCGTTGGAGGTGATAATCACCACCGGACGGTGGATGGCCCGCACCGTCTCGTCCAGCTCGGGGACGTGGAAGGCCATCTCGTCCAGCTCGCGCAACAGATCGTTGGGAAACTCCAGGTCGGCCTTGTCGATCTCGTCGATCAGCAGCACCTGGCGCTCGGGAGCCGAAAAGGAGCGCCCCAGCGGCCCCATCTTGATGTAGTGCCGGAGGTTGCGGACATCGCCCTCGCCAAAGCGCGCGTCGTTCAGGCGCTGCACCACATCGTAGGTGTACAGCCCGTCCACCGCCTTGGTGGTGGACTTGATGCCCCAGATGCCCATCGGCATGCCCAGCGACTCCGCCACCGCCGTGGCCAGCATGGTCTTTCCGGTGCCGGGCTCGCCCTTCACCAGCAGCGGACGCCCCAACAGCACGGCCGCATTGACATCTGCCATCAGCGCTTCGTCGGCAATATACCGAGAGGATCCAGTAAAGCTCTTCATGGGTCCCCTCTATCCCGCCTCCCGCACAGCCGCATGTGCGAAAGCTCACTGAATGAGGCTTCATTCAGTCCGCAGCCGGGGAGGCAAGTGGCCCGGCGAAGGAAGGGGAGTTATCTCAAGACGGGAGCTTCCGATGGGACACCTGAGCAGCACCATCAACCGTCTGGTCGCCGGTGTAGCGGATGTAGAGGAAACCCGCTTGAACCGAATGATCGGTGCGGGACTCGCCATTCCGACCGGCGCCGTTTTGGGTCTGGCCATGTGGCTGACCCCCAGCGACAAGGGCTACGGCACGCACCTGCAGCTTGGGCTGAAGGAGTGCACCGTGATGCACTTCACCGGCTGGCCCTGCCCCATGTGCGGAATGACCACGACCTTTACGCTGATGGCCCATGCCCGCCCACTGGATGCGCTGTACACCCAGCCCTTTGGCGTAATTCTGTTTGCGATGACCTTTTTGGGCGCAGCGGTGGGGCTGGTGGACCTGTTGACCGGCCGAGGATTATGGCGCCGAGCGCTGGCCCTGATCGGGCCTTGGGAGCGGCCGATCGCGGCAGGCCTGATGTTCGGTCTGTTCTCCGGTTGGCTGTACAAGGCCTGGATCCTACACCCGACTGTGTTTGCCATTTTTTAGGAGATCGATAAATGTCCGATCAGCGGGAGCAGGTCTGGAAGGCACTCTCCGAGGAGAGTTTTGACCTGCTGATCATCGGCGGGGGCGTCATCGGCGCCGGTGCGGCACGCGAGGCGGCCCTGCGCGGCCTGCGGGTGGCCGTGGTCGAGGGCGACGACATCGCCTCTGGCACCTCCTCGCGCTCCTCCAAGCTGATCCACGGGGGACTCCGCTACCTGGAGCAGGGCGACCTCTCCCTGGTCTTCGAGTCCGTCTCCGAGCGCCGCATCATGATGCAGGTGGCCCCCCACCTCGTCCGACCGCTGGGCTTTCTCTTCCCCATCTACGCCAACGATCCCGTCCGCCTGACCACGCTGCGCCTGGGCCTGATTGTCTACGAGGGGCTGGCGCTGTTCCGCTCTCCCAAGATGCACCGCACCCTGTCCGTTCAGGAGGTGAACCAGGAGGTTCCGGCACTCCGCACCGAAGGTCTGCACGGAGGGCCACTCTACTGGGACTGCGCCACCGACGACGCCCGCCTGACACTCGAGACCATGCTGGATGCCCGCGCCCACGGCGCCCGTGTGCTCACCCACGCCAAGGTCGGCGGCCTGCTCCGCGATGAAAAGGGGCGGATCAACGGTGCAACCATCCACGACCGCTTGAACGACCGCAGCATGGAGCTGCGGGCCGGGGTGGTGCTCAATGCCACCGGCCCCTGGTCCGACCAGATCCGCAGCCACGACGGCCAGAAGAGCCACCAGCTCCGGCTCACCAAGGGCGTCCACATCGTGGTCCCCGCCGATCGCATCAAGCTTCACCACACGATTGTAGCCTTTCATCCGGTTGATCATCGCGTCCTGTTTATCATTCCCTGGGGCGATCAGGTCTACATCGGCACCACGGACACCGACTACGAGGGCGACCCGGCCGAGGTCTGTGCCACCCGCTCCGACATCGACTACCTCCTGGCGGCCGTGGAAGCCTACTTCCCAACACTCAAGGTGGATCCGTCCGAAATCACCGCCACCTGGGCGGGCCTGCGCCCGCTGATCCGCGCCGAGGGTGTGCCTCCCTCCCAGGTCAGCCGCGAGCATGTGATCACCTCGGATGCAGACGGATTGGTCAGCATTGCAGGCGGAAAACTCACCACGCACCGCCGGATGGGGGCAGAGGTGATCGAGGAGATGATCCGCACCATGGACAAGGCGGGGCACAGCCACCCGCCGCTGAAGACGGTGAACACCGCCCAGCTTCCGCTGCCCGGGGCCATCGGCTGGTCCGAGGACGACGAGGGTGCAGCAGTGATCGCCCGGGTGGAGGAGGCCGCGCGCGGGAACCTGCCCAAGACCACCTGCCGCTACCTCGCCGATCGCTACGGCAGCCGTGCGGTGGATCTGGTGACGATGGCGGTGCAACACCAGGAATTGCTCCAGCCGCTGGTGCCCGGACGCCCGGAGATCCTGGCCCAGGTGGACTGGGCGGTGCAGGAGGAGCTGGCCATGACCGTCACCGACTTTATGGAGCGGCGGACGCAGCTCTTTTTCCGGGACCGCAGCCAGGGCCTGAGCGCACTGGACGTGGTGGCCGACCGCATGGCCAACCTGCTCGGGTGGAGCGAGACGGCCCGCAGCCGCTACGCCGAGGAATACCGCACCGAAGTGGCCCGTAGCCGACGCTGGCGAGACGAGTAAGGCAGCTTTTCAGCCTAACAATCGTCCCCGATTGCCCGCATTCTCCTGCACCCCTTTGTGCAGCACCAGCTTTTTGCCGGCCTCCATTCCCTCCTGAAAAGCCTCGGTCATCGCGGTACTTCCGCTGCGACGACTGACGGTGCGGGGGTGGCGCCGTTCAAAGTAGTCCTCCAGGGCGGCATCCTTGGCCAGAATCAGGCCCTCCTGCCGGTTCTGCACTTCCTGGCTCGCTAATTTCTGGCGATAGCCGATCATCACCCCCACCAGAAAGCGGCGGCGCTCCTTGTCTCCGGGCAGCTTGCGCTCCTGTTTAAATCGTCGCCAAGCCAACTCTGCGGCGTGGACCATAAAATCGTAGACATAGGTGGCGATCTCCAGGTTGGCCTGGGTTCCCGAGATCTCCAATACCGTCGCCTTGCGCCCCTCTTTGGGCAGGTAGACATGCACCCAGATCCCTTCCACAAAGAAGTGCTGGGTCAACAGGCCGCCCAGCACCTGCTCCCAGGAGTCGTGGCGCCCGCGCGGCTGCCCCACCTGCCGGAAGTGGTAGTCCTGGCGCTTGTTCATCTTCTGTAAATCGATATTGTATTTCAACATCAACTTCTGGGCCTGCTGGGTCGCCGCCTGGGCCTCGTGCTCGTTGGGGCTCTCTGCGAGGGCCAGCAGGCGCGCGACCCGACGCAATACCCGCTCCTCCTCCTCTGAGGGCCCCACTGCCCGGGGCATCCCTGATGCCGTGGGGTCGATCCCAAGCCGACGGCAGACATGTTGAAAGGCAGGCCCGTGCGCCGTTTCTCCCTTTGCATGCAGCACTTCATCTACATACTGGTGCGCCACCTCGTGCCGAAGCACCTCGCGCACCACCGACCAGGGCTGCTCCAGCACCAGGCTCATGGCCAGGGTGATACTGCGGCTATTGCTGGTCCAACGCCCCAGAAACTGCGCGCTGTCTTGGAGCGCGAGCTGGGGCGCCTTCAGCACCCCGGCGAAGTGGAGCTGGTTCACGGTGTGCCACTCCTCCTGAAGCTGGCGAAGCAACAGGCTGTGGAGATCGGCAGAAAGAGAGGCGGCATGGGATGCAGCGTGCATGGCAGCGGGTTTTAATCCGCCGCGCCACCCTTCCGCCATTCGGCGGAGGTGCGCTTGCGAAGAAAGCAGGCTACATTGCTCAGGCTCAGGAGGTTTCTTGCGTTTTTTCCAGACTCTCGCTCTCGCCGGCCTCACCCTTTTTACCACGAACGCATTCGCGGGCTCCCCAGACGAGCAGGTTCGTGGCATCCTGGATCAAGTGAAAGACCAGATCCCGGCTGCTTATGAAGTCGATGGCGACGGCGACTTCAAGCTCACCGTCATGCTGGAGGGTGGACGCTCCCAGATCGTCTACATCAACTCCGGCACCGAAGAATGGGAGGGCATCGTCATCCGCGAAGTGTGGGGCCCCTCCTTCCCCTCCAAGGGCAAGGGCTTCTCGGCCAAGGATGCGATGATGTTGCTGTTGGACAGCCAGGACAAGAAGCTGGGCGCATGGCAGGCCTATCCCCAGGCCAAGGGCGTCTATGCGGTGTTCAACGTCAAGATCGGCGCTGAGATGGACTCTGCCTCTCTGGCCTCGGTGGTGCGCTACGTCGCCCGCGCTGCGGATGCGATGGAGGTCACCATGACCAAGGGCAAAGACGCCTACTGAGCTTCCGTCCCGGGGACGGCAACAGGGGGACCGGCTTTCGCCGGTCCTTCTTTGTTTTTACCGCAACAGCTCGTCGCGAATCCAGCGGCTCTGCGCTTGACCATCCAACAGCAACAGCACGTAGCGGATGTCCACGTGGATGGAGCGGGTGGTGGCCGGATCAAAGAGCCAGTCCGCGGCCATGGACTCGTAGTTCCCATCAAAAAGCAGGCCGACCAGCTCCCCTTTTGCGTTGAGCGTGGCCGAGCCGGAGTTGCCCCCGGTGCTATCCAGATCGCTCAGGAAGCAGAGCGGAACGTCGCCCAGCACGGGGTCGGCATAGGGACTCTGGGCCGAGCTGCGGGCACTGGCCAGGATTGAGGGAGGAGGAGCCGGATAATTGCCGGAATCCACTTTCGCCAACATGCCGCGAACCGTGGTCTGCGGGGTGTAGACCACCGCATCGCGCACGGTGTAGCCCTGCACGGTTCCAAAGCTCAACCGGAGCGTATTGTTGGCATCAGGATAAGCCTTGCCCTTGCGGAAGCTCAAGAGGGCATCCATCCACAGGGGGCGCAGGCGCGCGTACGCGCCATCGCGGGCCTCCCCGCGATCAATTACTTCCTGCTCCAGGGGCTCCAGGGCGAGGGCAAGCTGAATCCAAGGATTATCCACCTTTTTCAGCTTTCCGAGCGGCAAAGCCATCAAGGAGTTCCGATAGGCTTCCTCAATGAGTCGCGTATCCGCATAGATTTTCTCTATGGCTTGAGCATCCATGGAGGCAAGCGGGGCAATCCGCTCGGCCTCGGGAAGCTGTTGGTTGAGCGCCCAGAGCAAATCAAAGAAGCGCCGGTCGGCCGGCAGGTGGAGAGAGGCGGAAAGGGAGGCGAGCTCTCCGAGGAGCTGCTCCCGGTCCCGTTCCTGAAAGCCCTCTTCCCGTTGAAGATCGGGCTTTTTCTGCTCGTGGACGTAGTGGACGACGGTGCGGGCGAAGCCCAGCAGGTCCGGCCAATAGGCGGCCCGGCTGAGCAGGTAGTCCCGCTTCCAAGCGGCCTGATCGGCCGCAATGGTGGCCTCCAGCTCGGCCAGACCGGGCCCATAGTAGGCCGCGCGCGCCGGATCCTGCTGGATCCACGCCTTCAAGGCAGCTTCTTCTTGCGCCTTCCGATCCAGTACCGGGGAGCCGGCCACGTTGTCCAGGACCCCCTGGAAGTATTTGCGGCCGTTGGCCAGCTCTTGCTGGTGGGCGCCCAACCTGGTGGCGCCCACTACACTTTTTTCGGACTCCTCCTTCAGGATCCGCTCGGCCTCCAACAGGGTCTGCACGCGCCAGGGATAGGCGCTGGTCGCGAGGAAATTCAGCTCGGTGTACAGGTCATAGCGCTGGGTGGAACCCGGAAAACCCGCGATCCACACCGGAGCACCGGCAGAGACCCCCGCGGGCTGCACCCGCAGGTGCTGCGGGGGCTGGTAGGGCACATTCTCCGCGTTGTAGCTGCGTGCGCTGCCATCGGGAGCCACATAGGCGCGCAGCACCGCAAAATCGCCATCGTGCCGCGGCCACTCAAAATTGTCGGTGTCGCCGCCGAAGCTGCCCACCGTCATGGGAGGGGCGTAGACCAGGCGTACATCCTCGATCACCCGGTGGGTGAGCAGGCGGTAGCTGCGCCCGCCGTACTCCTCTGACACCTCGCAGCGCCGGTCCTTCTGCCGCTCGCAGGTGGCCACCAACGAGGCCGAGGCCAGCGCAATGGCCCTGCCCCGGGCGGCATCGTCCGTGCCAGGCCGGACTTTTGCCAAAACCTGCGCGGTGACGTCCTCGTTGCGCTCCACGATGTAGAGCTGGGCAGAAGGGCCGCCCCAACGCTCCTCGGCGCGGGAGGCTGCCACAAATCCGTCCTGAAGCAGGTTCTGCTCGGTGGTGGTATTGTGCTGGAGAAAGTCCAAGACACAGTGGTGGTTGGTGAGTACGAGCCCCTCGGCGGATACCAGGGAGCCGGAGCAGAAGTCTCCCACGTGGACGATGGCGCCCAGGGGATCGCCTAATGGATCACCCAGCTTCTCCGCCGGTATCTCGATGCCTGCCTCCCGAATCTCGGCCTGCATCCCCCGCACCTGCTCCGGCAGCCACATCCCTTCAGCCGCCCAAAGCGGCGCAATCCAGGCCAGCATTCACACCTCGGACTTTCCCTAACCCATGGCGCCCCGTGCGGGCCGCTCAGGCGCCCTGGATCGCGGCCAGCACCGGCTCGGCCCCGGTCCCCAGCGTCGGGTCCAGATCGGCGAGCCGCAACAGGGTGGCACCAAGGTGGGCGGCAGTCAGAAAGCTGCCTTTTTCGCTGACGGCCCCGGTCAACGCATCGGTGGGCAGCCCGAAAAGACCCTCGTCAAAGCCCCCGATCACCTGCCCACCCGCCACCCCGGGGCCCAGCAGCATCGCCGAGGTGAAGGTCCAGTGATCCTTGCCATTGCTGCTGTTTCGACGCGGCGTACGCCCCATTTCCGAGCAGAGCACCACCACCACCTCCTCCGCCAGCGTGGGGGCAGAGGCCCCCGGCAGCCGCTCCATGGCGGCCATCAGCACTCCGAGATCCTGAAAGAGCGCGTCAAAGCTGCGACTCATCTGATCGATGTTGGAGTGCAGATCCCAGCCGAAGATGCTGTTGCCGTCGTGTTCGATCATCACACAGCGTGAGTAGTTTTCCGCGAGGACGTGCAGGGCCAGCTCGGAGCGCACCGAAAAGGGGATCACCCCCGTGTTGCCCACCTCCATCTCCAGGTTGGACAAGCTGCTCAACAGGCTCGCCTGCGTGATCGAAGTCTGCAGATCCTGGTGGAAGCGGGCATTCCGCCCAGAGGTGGAGGCCGCCGACGCCTGTGCGCTGCGCGCACGGACAAAATCCTCGATCTGCGCCGCACTCTGCGGCGTGGGGACCGGCAGGCCCAGATCCCGCACCGCACTCCCGCTGGAAAGCCGCGAAAGCTGCCCATTTTCCCCTACGCGCATCACCGAGGTGGTGTAGCGGTTGGTATAGGAGGGCCCGGACACCACCAGGTGCGGAAGTTGATAGCCAGAGGTGGAACCTGCCAGAATCGCCGGCCAGTCGTCCAACCCATCGGCCACCTGACCGGTCATCAGGATGCGCCTGCACCGATCGTGAGTCACAGAACGAACCTCAATTCCGTTCAGTATGCAGCAGGACGACGCATAGCGCTCAAAAAAAGACCGCACCGAAGGACGTGAAGCGGAGTCCACGTAGCGAAGTCCCCCCGCTCGGCCACGGTGGCATCGGGATCGCTGTCCACATAGGGGCTGTCGAACATGGGCGCAAACACCCAGGTGGGATCCCAGCCACCGCCCGCAAAAACAAAGAGGAACTTCCGCTGACTCGCGGAGGCGGCCAGGGCCTGCGTGGGCAGGCCAAAGAGCCCCGACAGCAGCGGGAGCCCGGCCAGTGCGGGCACCTTTCCGAGCAATTGGCGTCGGTTCAGCATCGGCCCACCTCAATAGCTCACAAAAAGAGGATCGCGGAACATTGCAATCAGCACCGCCTGCCAGGCTGCCTGCTCCCCCTCTGCAACAAAAACACCGTCGTAGAGGCCGCGGATTGCCGCCTGCCAGGTGGCGTCGGGCCGCTGCCCATACAGGCGCCAGTGCAGACGATCCAGCTCGGCGGCAAAGGCAGGATCGGTAGAGGGAACCCCAGGAGCAAGCTCCAGAAGCCGATTGTCCCCACCAGCGAAGTGGGCAGGCACCGCGGTGGCCGCCGCCGCCTCGGCGAGCCGCTGCGTCACCAGCACCCAGGTGGCACCCGGCGTGGCCTGCGGCCGGGTCACATAGGCCCCGTCCACCCCACCCCCCAGGATACGGAAGCCCCAGGTATCGTTGTCAAGCTGCGGAAAGCCCTCCTCCACCCACACAAAGCCAGTCAGATCCTCGATGCTGCTGGAGAGCAGCGAGGCCCCCAACAGGCGCTCCGTGGCCTCGGCATCCTGCTGGGCCGGGCTGGCCTCCGCGCTCAGGCTGCCCGCCCGATACACCGGCGTTTGTGTAATCGCCTTCAAAAGAGGCTTGATCTTCTGGTCCCCCGCCATGTAGGCCTGCCGAAGTGCCTCCACCCGCTGCACATCCCCCACCACCACATCCCGCCGCCACAGCAGCGAGGCAAAACTTTCGGCGGCACAGCGGGCAAAACGCGGATCCTCCGCGATCGCTCCTCCTAGCTCCTCAAGGCCGCTCACCGGTTTTCCGAACCAGGCCGGCTCCGCCCCCGCCAGCCAGACCGAGAGCTGCTCGCGCTCGGGGTGGTAGTGGTCCATCTCCTGGGTCGCGTGCTCGCCCGCCGGCCAGAAGCCGAAGAGGGCCGCCGCCATCGGGTCCATGGAGGAGTGGCAGCCCTGGCAGTAAGGATTGGTGCGCAGCGCCTGGTTGATGCCCGTGCTGTCCTCCAAGGCCAGGTCACTGGAAAAGGCCACGGGCCGGGCGAGGTAGTCCTCGCAGATCAGCAGGCGGGAGATCGCCGCCGCCCGGGCCCGGTTCAGGTTGGAATGGGTGGTGTAGTAGCGCCACCACAGGCCGTTGGTGGCCAGCACCCCCGCGGCCGGACGCCCGTCGGTGTAGCGGGACACCAGCCAGCCCTCCCCCGCCGGCCGCTCGATCGGCCAGATCGAGGCCAGCAAGGGGTTGGCCATGGTCCAGTCCGCCCGCACCACCTCCCCCCACGGTTGGTCGGTGGCAATCACATGCGCCAGCAGACGTAGCGGCTCCTCTCCGATGGCGCTTTCAAAGGGGTATTCCTGTAGATCATCGCCCGCAAGCTCCCGATACTCCCAATAGAACATCAGGAACTCGTCCACCTTGGTGTGCCAGCGCTCAGACAGCAGGCTGACCATGCGCCCCTCCAGGCGGGGATCGGCCAGCCACTGGTCCACCAGAGCATCCAGGGCTGCGGGATCGGCCTCCACCGCATTCAGCTCGGCCACGGTCGGCAGAACACCGCGCAGATCCAAGCTGATCCGGCGAGCCAGTCGCGGAGCGGCCAGGGGCAACAGCGGGCCATCATCATCCGCACGCAACTCTGTTTGGAAGGGAGCCGGCTCGGGTTCCTTGTCTACCGAGCAGGCCAGCCACACAAGCCACATCATCCGCCCTCCAGACGCTGCCGCAGCGTTGCGAGCACCTCGGCTTCCAGCAGGCAGGCGGCCTCCTCCACCGGCGCCCCACCCTCAAAACGCAGTGGACCACAGCCTTTTTTCTCTACCGTCCAACTCCACCAGCCCCCTCCCCCATCGCGCACCCGCAGCTCTCCCCCCAGCTCCCCCTCGTCCAGCCGAAGGGCCTCAAAATCTATCGCGTCGGTGCCGATGCCGAATGCACCCTGTACCAAAAACAGGTCTCCCTTCGCCGTGTATTCCAGGTAGCTGCTGCTCTGCTGCTGCATCCAACCCCCGCCCGGCGGGTAGCCCCAGGTGCCATGCACAAACCACCCCTGCTCGCCCGAGTGGGCCATCGACCCCAGATCCCCCGCCCCCACCCAGGTGTAGCCCCGGGGGTCCACCGCATAAAAATCCCCGACAAAGATGAATTGTCCCTCGCCCATCTCGGAGAGCACGCTGATGCCCGACCAGTACCAACCCTCCCGCGACATGCAGCCAAAATAGGCTTCAATATTGTACCCTTGCCGACCCGGACACTCCTGGCTCTGGCTGTCCAGCAGGCGCTGAAAGGCCTCCACCGGGCTTCGCGGCTCGGGAAGGCCGTTGGCGACCAGGCGGTCCACAGAAGCCTGCACCTCGGCCGCACTCCACCCCGGCACCGTCGCCTTGCAACAGTCCACTTCGGCCGCCGTATCTTCCGTCGGTGTCGCAGGGGAGGGCGCAGTGCAGGCCCACAGGAGCAGCATCTTTTTGCTATAGCATGGCGGGCGGCCGTTTTTCCAGTCAAGTTGAGGGTGGGAGCCCGCAATGTTCTGGATGGTCGCCTGCACCCCCCCCGACTCCGCATCGGCCGTCGAGTCTCGCCCGGTTGATTCGGTCGTTGCCGACCCGGTGTCCCTTGCGGATTTTCGGCCCCAAACCATTATTCTTGTGAACGCCGACACCCTTCGCGCCGACCGCATGCCTGCCTACGGCAGCCCGCGCGACACCATGCCACTCTTCCAGGCCCGCGCCGCGAACCAGGTGCGAGCCTCCGCCTGGGCAACAAGCGGTTGGACGCCAACATCTGTCCCCTCACTCTTGACGAGTCAAGAGATTCACGGACACGGGGTGGTGGGGGTGGAGGGGCTGGAGTACCAGCAGGTGGACGGGCAGATGCTTCAAGCGTGGCTGGGTGAAAACGGCTATCAGACCGCTTTTTTCAGCAGCAACCACGTGCTCCCCTCCACCTCGGTGATCGAGGGTTGGGGAGACTATCGGCTGGTGGACGATCTCTGGTCCTCGGACAAGCTGGTGGATGCGACGCTGAGCTGGCTGGAGGCGCGCGGGCCCGGCGAGCCTGTTTTTGTCATGCTCCAGCCGATGGACACCCACCACCCCTGGCTTCCCCCCGACGACTTTCAGGGTACTTTTGTGCAGGAGAGCGACCTGCCCTTTCCCATCGATCGCGACGCCGACGCCCAGGTGGAGGCGGTCAAAGCCGCCTACATGGCGGGCAGCCCCGAGCAACGTGCGGCACTGGTAGAGGGTCTGTTGGCGGTGTACGACGAGGAGATCCTGGGCTTGGACGCCTCGATCGAGCGCCTGCTTCAGGGCCTGGAAGCGCAGGGGCGCCTGCAAGACAGCCTGCTGATCCTCACCGCCGACCACGGGGAGAGCCTGTACGATGCCCCGGATCAACTGCTGCACGGTGGCACCCTTCGCCAGGAAGTAATCGGGATTCCCCTCCTCTTCTACAGTCCCTCGATCGTCGCAGCGGACCTGTCGGAGGGGGCCTGTATCGCGAGCGGTATGGATGTTTGGCCCACCCTCGCGCCGCTGTTGGACCTGCCCACCCCCGCGGGGCTATCCGGGATCAACCTCCTGGAAGACTGCAGAACCGTCGCCCGCGCGGAGTTGTTCGAACGCCCGCCGAACGGCGACTATGCACTCACCGAAGTGGTGGCCCTGAGCGCCACCGGCCGGCTGGAGCAGCTCTGCGACCGGGGCCAGCGCTATAGCTACGACCTGCGCACCGACCCCTTTGGCCTCCAGCCGGTACCCGGGTTGACCGAGGCCACACAGGACCTGGCCGCCCCCTTGGACGAAGCGCTGGACGCCCTGTTGACCCGCTGGCCGGAGCAACGCTGCCTGGGGCGTTGAACAGGGTGGATCCCCCGGCCCCGACCGGTGTACAATCAGGCCATGATGCTCCTGCTGTGCAGTCTCTCTTTCGCCGCGCCCGACGTACCTCCGCCTTTCCGGCTCAGCACCTGGGAACGGGAGCTGCACGGCGAGGAGCCGGGCACCCGTGTGGGCATGATCGTGCAGATCGACGGACCTCAACCGGTCCGCATCGAGGTGTGGAATGGCAAGGGCTGGGTGGAAGCCCGGCAGACCTTTCGGGTGGAGAATTCGGCGGTAATGGTGGCCGATCTGGGGCGGCAGGTGGAATCGGTGCAGTTCCGGAGCCCCGACCGGCGCCGCATCCGGGCGGTGGACTGGGATCTGCTGGTGCCGGTTCGAGAGGCCCGCGGTCTTCCGCCGCCCACTCCCGGCGTTTTACCTTCCGAGTTGGCGAACATCGGCGTCACTTCCCGGGCGAGTTGGGGCGCCCGCAGCACCACCTGCACCTCCACCGAGGACGACTGGTATCGGATGGCCGTCCACCACACGGCCGGGGGCCAGACCTACGGCGGCACCGTGAAAGGTGCGGTGCAGGCGCTCCAGGCCTATGCCATGGACTCGGGAGAATACTGTGATATTCCTTACCAATTCCTCGTAGGCTACGACGGCTCGCTGTGGGAGGGGCGCCCCTACGACTACTACAGCGGCGCCACCGGCGGTGGCAACAATGATGGCAATATCGCCGTCTGCTTTTTGGGTTGCTACCACCCCACCGACTGTTCCACCTCCCATGCGGTGACGCAGGAGATGATGGATGGCGGGCAGCTCCTGGTCCAGACCCTGGTGGGCATGCACGGGATTCCCAGCACCAGCGACAGCATTCGCGGCCACCGCGACTGGCCGGGCAATTCCACCGCCTGCCCCGGCCAGTGGCTCTACGATCGCTTGGGCGAGCTGCGCGAGCCGCTCGGCCCCCGCTACGGCGCCGAGTGGGTGAGCAGTAGCTTCCCCGACCCCATCTCCCTGGAGGAAGGAAGTACGCTCTCCGGCACGATCACCTTGAAAAACATTGGCAGCGAGGCATGGACCCCCGGCGCCACCTTTTTGGGCACCACCCCCCGCGACGCGGCATCCCCCATCGCCGGTGCAGACTGGATCTCCCCCACGCGCGCCGCGACTGTAGCCCAGACTACCGAACCGGGCGCAACGGGGAGCTTTTCCTTCACCATTGCCCCTACACAGGTTGGACCCTTTGACCAGGGTTTTGGGATGCTGCAGGAGTGGGTGGCGTGGTTTGCCGACGACGGCGGGCCTGCGGATGGCGCAATCCGCCTGAGGGGCGAGCTGCTGGCGCTGCCCGAGGAGAGCGAGCCGCTGGAGGAAAGCCAAGGGGGCGAGGAGGAGGACGAGGAGACCGGCGCGCTGAGCTGGAATGCCACCCGCTTGGACGAGGTGGGCGGCTGCGGCTGCAACAGCGGCGCGGTCGGTGCCGGTGGGCTGCCGCTCCTGCTATTGGGGCTGCTGCGACGCCGACGGGCCGCTCAGGCCTGAACCCGACGCCAGGCCAGCCCCAGAACCAGGGCCACCACCACCGCCAAGACCGGCAGGGGCCCGGTACCCAACCAGATGCCCCCGAGGGCCAGAACGGGCCCCCCCAGGTAGCCCAGGCCGATCACGGCCTCGTGCTTGCCGCCCGCCTCCACCTCGCCACCCCCCACTGCCATCCCGTAGAACAGGGCGGCATAGTAGATCATGGCGTGCCCCGCCCCGAAAAGCACCAGACCTGCCAGCACCGGCAGCAGGCCTGCGGTGGCCAGGACCAGCACGCAGCCGCTCAGCAGCGCCAGGGTGCCCAGCGCCAAAAGCGAGCGACTCCCCTGCCATCCGCCCCAACGACTCATGGCCGCAAAGACCACGACGCGGGTCAGCATCCAAGTGGCGGTGTAGAGCGGCGCCCGGTCCACCGGCACCCCCAGGGCCGCCCAAACGCCGGGTAGCAAGGGCGCAATACAGTCCAGCACCAGGTAGGCCATCGGCATGAGCACCCGGGCCGCCGCCAAGAGTGGCCGCCAGTCCGCGGGGGCGGGCTCGGGCGCCGCCTCGGCATGGACGCCGCCCACCCCCGGGATCAGCGGAAAAATGAGCAGGTGCAACGCCACCAAGACCCCAAAGACCAGGCGCAGCTCGCCCTCGGCCAGGGCCACCACGGCCAGGCCGATGGAGAGGGTGGCCGCCCAGGACAGGTTGAAGGCCCCCACCGCCCGGCGCAGCGCCGCACCGGAACGCCCGCGAGAAACCCCGGCTTCGATCAAGGGCCACAACATCCCCGCCCCGGCATTGGAGCCCGACGCCAGCAGCCAGAAGGCCCACTCGGGAGGCTCAAAAGCCAAAATGACCCCAAAAACAACCAGGATAGCATTTACCAAAGCCAGAAGCGTGCGACTGCCGATTCGCGACGCAAGGGGCCCGGCCAGCAGCGCCGCCGGTACATAGGGCAGGAAGATCGCAAAGGCCAGGGCGAGGTTCTTCTGGTCGTCGAAATGGTAGACTTCGCGGGCCAGAAAGTAGATTCCATGCCCGATAATGCCGCCATTGATGGACAGCAGCGCCGCAATCGCCAGGCTGGCGCGTAGACTTGACCTGTCCATCCCTTCTCTATCCCGATTCTGGAGGTTGCTCTCTATCCTGTTGGAAAGCATGGCACTTGTTGTATACACACACGCCCGCGCTCCGAACCACGCACATTCCGCAGCAAAGCAGGTTAATCTCCGCGAAGGAGCGCGGATGCTGCTGATTGTTCTGGGCTGCGGTTTTCTGAAGGCGAAGGATCCTCCATTGGTGGAGGCGCACCGGATGGGCACCAGCATGTTCCCCGAAAATAGCGCCTCTGCTCTCAACAATGCCCTGGAGCAGGGCTGGCCCGCGGTGGAGCTGGACGTCCTGCTGACGGCGGACAATCAGGTGGTGGTCAACCACGACCCTTGGCTGGAGTCCCCTCGCTGCACCCGCGCCGATGGAAGTGCCTTTTCCGAGCGCCTGTGGATCCACGAGCACAGCCTGGCCGACCTGCAGGCGGATGTGCTCTGCGGTGGAGCCGTCCGCGAAGAATTCCCCGACGCGGCAGTGGTGGCCGAGCCCCTGTTGAGCTTGCAGGAGGTGAAAGCCGCAGTGGGCGACAGCACCTTGCAGCTACACCTGGATCTGAAGATCGAGGAGGGTCGCACAGCCGACGCTGCTACCTCCGCCGCGGCAATCCGCGCCGAGATGGCCGACTTTCCGAATCGCTGGTGGGTGACGGGCGGCACGGAAGAGGTGGTTGCTGCGCTGCACAACGAAGATCCCGCGATGGAGATCTGGCTGGACTGGCCTGCACTTCCAGCGGAGAGCGACGCAACCGGCCGCGTGCTGGCGGCGCTGATCGAGCTGGAGCTGGGCACCGGCGACCCGGTGGCGGCAGCCCGACGCGCCGGGGCAGACGGCGTGGGGGTGCCCTACCAGATCCTGGACCTGAACACCGTGGAGGGCGCCGACAGCGCGGGCATCCTGGTGCAGGCCTGGGTGATCAATGGCGAAGTGGCCCTGGACCGCTACTGTGAGTGGCCGTTGCATTCGTTGATAACCGACTATCCGCAGCGTGCCCCGTGTTTGTGAGCCTGGCGCTGTCCACCGCCTTGGCCACCGAGCCGGCCCCTTCGGCGCCGCCGCTGAAAAAGTCCGGCTTCGGCTTCTCACGGGTGGATATTCTATCGGAAGATCCTGGCTTCTGGATCAACGACGAGCTACCCAACGTCCTCGCCTACCCGCTGCGGCCCACCCTGCGCTTTGTGATGCAGGTGAAGGTGGTCTGGGCCACACCGGTGCGCGGACTGACCCTGGGCACGTCGATCACCTCCCAATCGATCCACTACGAGCGCAGCATTTTTGGCTTTGAAAGCGTCACTGTTGGTGGCGGACTCCAGACGGCGCTGCTGTTGCCGCGGGGGATCTGGGTGGACGTGGCCTGGCACCGCGGGCCCTACCGGCTGGCGTTGGGCCTCTCCACCATCTCGGATGCCTCCTGGGGCAACCTGCGTTGGGATAGCTGGCGTTTCCTGCCTACCGTCGGGGTGGGCATCGGCTTGCCGGATCGACCGGGCGCTGACTGAGGAGGGGGCAGCGCCCGGGCCACACTCAGTGCAGGCCGCGCACTTCGCCATCCACCAGATCGATGGCCAGCGCCGAAGGCAGCTTGGGCAGTCCGGGCATGCGCAGAATCTCCCCGGTCAAGACAACGATAAAGCCCGCACCCGCCGACAATTGCAGGTTGCGCACGGTCAGGGTGAAGCCGGAAGGCGCACCCAACAGGCCGGGGTCGTCGGAGAGGGAGTTCTGGGTCTTGGCCATACAGACGGGCAGCAGGTCCGCTCCCATCTTTTTGAGGTCGGCCAAATCTTTTTCGGCGGTCTTGGCCAGGATGACATCCTTGGCACCATAGATTTTCGTCGAAATGGCGCGAATTTTTTCGAGGAGGGGGGCGTCCGCCGCGTACAGGGGCTGCACCGGGCGCATGCCATCGCGGCCCTCGGCCATCAGCTCTTTGGCCAGCTCTAGCGCACCTTCGCCGCCCCGCGCGTAGTGCTCGGACAGCGCAAAACGTACGCCGGCGGCGGCACACCAACGACGGACCACCGCGATCTCCTCTTCCGTGTCGTCCACCCGGTTCAGTGCCACCACGGGGTTGAAGCCGAAGGCGCGCACATTCTCCACCTGTTTAGCCAGATTCGAAAGCCCTTTTTCTACAGCAGCCGCATCCGGCCCCGCCTTCAATGGGGCCCCCCCATGCATCCGCAAGGCCCGCGACGTGGCCACCAGCACCACCGCCGCCACATCCAACCCGCCCGCCGTACACAGCAGGTCGAAGAACTTCTCGCCCCCCAGGTCGAAGCCGAAGCCGGCTTCGGTCACCACCCAGTCCGCGAGTCCCAGTGCCAACTTCGTCGCGATCAGGCTGTTGCAGCCATGCGCAATATTGGCGAATGGACCACCATGAACGATGGCAGGCACCCCCTCCGTGGTCTGCACCAGGTTGGGGAGCAGGGCATCCTTCAGCAGCGCCATCATCGGGCCCACCGCGCCAAGCTGCTGTGCCCGCACCGGCTTGCCGTCAAAACCCAGACCCACCACAATCCGTCCCAGACGCACCCGAAGATCCGCCTCATCCGCCGCAAGGCAGAGGGCGGCCATCACTTCCGAGGCGGCCGTGATGTCAAAGCTGCCCTCGCGGGGTACGCCGTGGGCACTTCCGCCCAGGCCCAGGGTGATATTCCGCAGGCTGCGGTCGTTCACGTCCAGCACGCGCTTCCATAGGATCTTCCGGGGATCCAGCGCAGGCTCATTGCGGAAGTGCAGGTGGTTGTCGATCAGCGCCGCCAACAGGTTGTGGGCCGCAGTGATGGCGTGGAAGTCGCCGTTGAAGTGCAGGTTGATGTCCTCCGACGGGACGATCATGGACTTCCCGCCGCCCGTTCCGCCGCCCTTCACACCGAAGCAGGGCCCCAGCGAAGGCTCCCGCAAGGCCACGCAGACCCGCTGGCCCAGTCGCTGCAGCGCCTGCCCCAGCCCGATGGTGGTGGTGGTCTTGCCCTCCCCCGCAGGGGTGGGGGTAATCGCCGAGACCAACACCAGTTTTCCCCTGGGAGAAACACGGTTCAGCACATGGCGTTCGATCTTGGCCTTGTAGCGGCCATAGGGAATCAGGTCGTCGGCGGAGAGGTCAAGCCGGGCAGCAACGTCGTGGATGGGAAGCATCCCGCCTTCTATCCGGTCCGCTCGCCGGCGGGAAGGGGCGTCGGAGGTCGGATCTTTCTGGGGCCTGCATAGTTGGCACGCTTCTTGCATGTAGTCCTGGCATACCCCCGGAGAGACCATGATCCTGATCCTGTCCCTGTTCGCCTGCGGCCTCGACAACAAAACCGAAATGGAGGGCCCCCGCTGCGAAGACACCCGCACCGTCCTTGCTCCTGAAGAAGTCAGTGCCCTGGGATTCTCCGCAAACGATCTGCTGCCGCTAACCGAGGGCGACTTCTCCGAGACACTGATCTACAAGGATCAAAGCAGCACGGCGCTGCTGCTCTCCTTCACCCCCGATCTGAGCGCGGTGGCCTTTGTGGACAGCGAGGCGGTCTACCCGGACACCGAAGGGGCAAACACCGCCGACATCGGCGTGATCTGCGACGATCGCCTGGAAGTCGGTGGTACGCTGGCATTCTCCACGGCAGATGGGCTCTTCGCCGATGTGTTCTCCGGGGTTCTGAGCGCGATGGAGGCCACAACGGCCACCCTGAGCATCGATCTGATGGAACAGGCTTCCGCCGGTACTTTTGAGCCAGAAAGCTACCCCACCGAGGTGTACGACTCCA
>JBEIQS010000448.1:0-2115 GCA_040376425.1 Alphaproteobacteria bacterium
CGACACTCGGGGGACACCCCCTCCAGCTGACCCCCGTGGAGTACGACCTGCTCCTATGTCTGGCTGCCGCCGTGGGCAGGGTCAAAACGCGCGAGCAACTGCTCGAGGAAATCCGGGAGCGCAATTACGAGGTGTTTGACCGTTCCATCGACGTCCATATTTCAGCGCTGCGCAAAAAACTGGGGGACGACCCCAAAAACCCGCGCTTCATCCGGACCGTTCGCACCCTTGGCTACTCGCTGCTTCCCCCCGATGCTGCCTGAATCCCACCCGCCTACCGAGCCGGAAGCAGCGGTGCCCCGCAGGAACTGGGCCCTGCCCCTGTCGCTGCAGATTCTGGGCTGGTTTTTTTTGAACGTGGTGGTGGCGGGCTGCGTAGTGGCTGCCCTGTTCCACGCCCAATCGGCCCCCATTCTCAACACGCTCATTGCCGGAGACGGAGGGGAGCGGCTCGAGGCGATCGGGTCCGAATTAGGGGAACGCCTCGGCCAACTGCCCCGCACACGCTGGCCGGAGCTCATGGCCTCGGTCTCAAAGCGCTACCACGCCTCCTTTGCCCTGGTGCGAAGGGACGGGGATCCCGTGGCCGGCTCCATCCCCCAGCCTCCTGCGGCCGTCATTGCCAAAATCCGCGAGTTTGGGGGCCCCCGCCCGCTCCGGCCCCATCCGACCCCGGATCTTGAGGCGGGCCCGCTTTCCCATCCCCATTCGCCCGCCCCCAGGGAGGGAGCCCCTCCCGAGGCTCCCGGCGGCTTTGAGGCCGAGCCCCCACCCCTGGACCTCCCCGCCCTGAGCAACTTTCGTTTCCTCCTGCACGAGGGCGGCCTCTACTGGGCGGGGGTCAGGCTTCCGGCGGATCCCGCACGCGGCCGCGGACCGACGACGCTGCTGATGGTTTCCTCCTCTCTGCTTTCGGGAGGACTCCTGCTGGACACCACCCCGTTATGGATAGCTGCGGCGTTGCTTCTGGGATCCGCCCTCTTCTGGGTGCCCCTGGTGAGGCACATCACCCTGCCCCTTGGAAAAATGCGCAACGCTGCGCGCAGCATGGCCCAGGGTCAGTTCGACACACGGGTCAAAATCCAAAGGAGCGACGAAATCGGCGGCCTAGCCAATTCCCTAAACCATCTCGGGGAGCGTCTGGAGGAGTTTGTCACCGGCCAGAAGCGTTTTCTGGGAGACATCGCCCACGAACTGGGCTCACCCCTGGCCCGGATGCAGTTTGCCATAGAGATCGTCGCCCAGAACGCCACGCCGAACATGGCGCCACTGCTCGAGGACGTCCGGGAGGAAGTCGGCCAGATGACGGAGTTGCTAGGGGAAATCCTGCAATTCACCAAGGCCGGCCTGCACACCGACCTCCATCTGGAGTCGGTGGGCGTCAGGGAGTTGGTTGTGCAGGCGGTGGCACAGGAAAACATTTCCAGCCCACAAATGGAGATCCAGGTGTCCGAAGACCTGCGGGTGCAGGCGGACCGGCGCTACCTGCTTCGGGCTGTGGCCAACGTACTGCGCAACGCCGTCCGCCACGCGGGGGCGGCGAGCCCGCTGAAGGTGCAAGCTCGTGAATCGCGCTCCTCGGTGCTGCTTTCGGTGTCGGATGAAGGTCCCGGCGTTCCGGAGGCGTTCGTGCACCGGTTGGGCGACCCGTTCTTTCGGACGGAATCGGCAAGAACCCGTGAGACCGGCGGCGTCGGGCTGGGGCTGGCGATTGTGAAGCGCTGCGTGGAGGCGTGTGGCGGCACGGTGAGCATCCGCAATCTCAAGCCGCACGGCCTGTGTGTGGAGATGCAGCTTCCCGGGGCGGTGGACGCCCCCATTTGCCCATAGCAGCCCGAGTAAGCTAAATTAGCGCACAGCAGACTCGCCGCCCACACTCCGGAAGGCAAAGACTGCAGCGGGCACAGCGACCGGATCAGCGCGTGGGGCTGACAACGACCTCGTCGATCTCGATGCCCTGTTCACCACCGTTCTCCAAAAAAGCTTGCGCTTGGTGGCGTCAAAGTTCGGCCGTTGGAGCTGTCTGGCCCAGACGGCGTCCACGGCCATGTCCGCATTGTCCCCCTTGAATCGGAGTGCAGCCGCCCGTTTTTCTCTGCCGAACCCGGTTCACCG
>JBEIQS010000078.1:0-24335 GCA_040376425.1 Alphaproteobacteria bacterium
ACGCCGATGGCGATGGCTATACCCAGTGCGGCGACGAGGACGTGTCTCCTGACTGTAACGACGGTGACGCCGCCATCAACCCTGGAGCGACCGAGGTTCCCGACGATCAGGTCGATGAAGATTGCGACGGCATGGTCGATGAAGGCGTGTGGCAGGCCGGGGACATCACGATTACAGAAGTCATGAATAACCCCGACGGGGTCGTCGATCCGATGGGGGAATATTTTGAGCTCTACAATAATTCGGGGCGTCGCCTCACCCTGAACGGGTTGACCATCGAGTCGGCTCCCAACGAGCTGCACCAGATCACCTCTGGCACCCTGATCGTGATCGATCCGGAAGAATTTCTGGTGCTCGGCGTGAACGGCACCTACGGGACCAACGGCGAAGTGACCGTGGCCTACACCTACCAGGGCATCAGCCTCTCCAATGAGGACGATGAACTTGCCATCTGGGCGGGCACCGTCGAGCTGGATCGGGTGATGTGGGACGACGGCGCGACCATGCCGGACGGCTCCGGCGCCTCGATGGTGGTGGACAACGGCTACTATGATGCTTCGCTGAATGATATCGCCAATGGCTGGTGCCTGGCCTCGGACCCCTGGGATCGCAACACCGATCTGGGCTCTCCCGGCACGGACAACGGGCTCTGCGCCACCACCGATCACGATTTTGACGGCTACAACCGCGATCAGGGCGACTGCGACGACACCGATCCGGATGTGTACCCCGGCGCCTTCGAGTCCGATCCCTCCAAGGACAACGACTGTGATGGGGTCGTGGAGTGGGGACCCACGGCCGTTCCGGTGGTGGCAGCAAACTCGACGCTGGAAACCTGCAGCTTTATCTATCTGGACGCTTCCGCCTCCTATGATCCCGATGGTAGCGCCCTCAGCTACACCTGGACGCTGGTGGCGGCTCCCGCGGGCTCGCTGCGGACCACCGCGGACATCGACAATGCGAATACCGCTCTTGCCAGCTTTGACGGCGATGTTCCGGGCACGTACACCTTTTCGCTGACCGTGAACGATGGGGGCACCAACTCCCTGCCCGCCACGGTGGATGCGGTGATCGGCCAGCGGGTCAACAACCAGGTTCCCGTCGCCTACGCCGGTGCGGACCAGACCAGCGACGCCTACGTCACCTGTACCAGCTACAGCTATGGCGCACGTTATACCTGCTCCAACTGTGCGAATTACGACTTCAGCTTGGATGGCAGCGGTTCCAGCGACGCGGATGGGGACGACCTCTCCTACTCCTGGGCGGTGAACGGCACCTATGCGGCGCTCACCACCTCCTCCGGGGCCACCGGAACCGTCCGCATCTCCAACGTGCCGGCCACCTACGGCACCACCACCCCGGCGGTGACGACGGCCACGCTGACCGTAACGGACTGCATGGGCGCGGTATCGGCAGACGAAGTGACGCTGACCTACAACTGCACCGGTCAGTAGTCGGATGTGGCTGCTGCTGCTGGCCTGCGCGCCGGAAGGGGAGCGGGTCCAGGGCAAGCCGCCAAGCTCGGATTCGGCGGTTGATAGCGGAGAAAATGGGACAGACGACAGCGCCGAGGAGAGTCCGCCACCCGTGGATGAAGACGGCGATGGCGTACCGTTGCCTGAGGACTGTGACGACGGAGATCCGGGGAAAAACCCCAGCGCAATAGAAATCTGCGATGGTGTCGATCAGGACTGCGATGGTGCCGCCGACGATGGGATTCCCACCGATGGGGCCGGCTGCCGGGATTCGGGCGCCCCTGTATTCCCGACTACCGTTTCCATCATCCATGTGAGCACCCTCACCGGCACGGACGCCTACAGCGACAGCCCCGACCCCATGGAGCTGTGCCTGAGTGCCCGCGATTGCTGGGACCTGGATATTGATGACTGGGAGGATCATACCCTGGGCCAGCTGGACGTGGTGGCCATTGAAGGGGCCGGGATCGATCGCAGCGAAATCGACCGGATCCGGCTGCATACCCTGGATGGAGCCAATCTTTGGAAGGGGACCGGGCTGCAGGTGAGCCTGGACGGAGAGCCGGTGTATTGCCACAGCGGCGCGATCTCCCTGGGCTCGGACGCCGGTGAGGATCCAGACTTCCAGGACGTGATCGGTGGCAATTGCGATACGATCTGGGAAGATACGCTGACGGTCGGCCCCTTGTTGGGGGCCGTGGACCACGAAACGGCGCGAATCTGGTACCGCACCGATGCCACACGTTCCGTGCGCCTGCGCATCGCCACCAACGAGGGTGCTCTTGCGACGGCCCCCGTGCTGCACTATGGCTACCCCGGCGCAGAAGATGATTTTACCGAGGTGGTGACCATCCAGGGCTTGGGGCCTGACCAGACCTGGTACTACGACCTGGAGATCGACGGAAAACGCAGCCGAGCCTGGTCTTTTCGGACCGCCCCTGCGCCCGGTGAGCCCCGGCTTCGCCGCTTTGCCTTCGGATCCTGCGGCAGGGACGATCTCCAGCCCATCTTTGGACCGATCCTGGCGTGGGAACCGGAGATCTTCCTGTTTGTCGGCGACAACCACTACGGGGATACCAACGACCTGAACGCCCAACGCAGCCAGTACCGGTGGGCACACACGGTGCCGGTGCGGGAGTCCATCCTGCACCAGGCCTCCACTCTCGCGGTCTGGGACGACCACGACTATGTCGGTAACAACACCGATGGAAACGACGCGGGAAAGGATGTTGCGCTAAGGGTTTTTCAGGAATATTGGGCCAACGCCAGCTATGGGACAACGGACACGAAAGGTGTCTTTTCCTCTTGGCGATCGGGAGATCTTGCCTTTTTCCTCCTGGACGACCGCTATTGGCGCGGCGTCCCGTCGGACTCCCTCTTGGGCACCGAGCAGGAGGCCTGGCTGTACGCCGAGCTGGCCGGCTCGGACGCGATGTTCAAGTTTATTGTCGATGGAAGCCAGTTTTCGCAGGAGAGCACTGATGACTCCTGGACCGCCTACCCGGCTGCTTGGGAGCGCTTGCGCTCTGCCATCGCAACGGTACCCGGCGTGGTTTTGCTCTCCGGCGATGTCCACTTTTCCGAGATGGAGCTGTTGCCGGGCCTCAGCTATGACATCCCCGAGCTGACCTCGTCGCCGCTGGCCTACCCCACCCGCCAGAACTACATCGGCGTGGAGGTGGATGGGACCTTGGCCGATCCCACGCTTACCGCCACTATTTTTGATGGGGACGGTGCCGTGGTGGACGTGGATGTCTACCGGCTGTCCGAGCTGCAGCCCTGAAGTTTTTCAGGGCCTGAAGGTCAGGTCGATGGTCACCCGGGAGGAGCCTCTTCCGGGCACTGTGGGGAAGCGCATCCGCATAAAGCGACCACTAACACAGCGTTCAAGCTCCTGATTGTTGGCCGTACTCGCGGCGATCTTCGAGTCAGCGACCTCACCCCCATCCAAAACCTCAAAGCTGAGGGTCAGTTTTCCCTGCAAGGTGGGATCGCCAGGGAGGAGGCGCTGATAGCAGTAGCGAAGTGCGTTTTGATGACGCCGAAGCACCATTTCGATGACCTCCGCACTGACGCGCCCGGCGATGCGCGGGGTTCCGATGGCGACGCCGCCGCCGCCGCTATAGACCGCTTGGGCTACAGACTGTGGCGTACTCCAACGTCCGTCGTCACACAGCCGTCTCGTCAGCGTGGACAGGTAGGACAGCTCCGCATCCTCTCCCGCTGTGGTGGCCCGATTCTGGAAGGTGGTCCACAGCTCTTTGCAGGTCTCCGTTCGCAGTGCCCGACTCATGGTCATGTCCGACCAGGCCATGATCGCGCGGGCCTTGTGGATGGAGCGCGGCTCTGCCGATAGCAGCTCTCCCAGGGTGGAGGTCCAGATCTGGCTCCGTTCCTCGGTGGAGCCGGGCTCCTTCCAGCGGATGCGGAAGCTCAGCGGATCGCCCGGGGAGATCCCGGTGTTCCGCACCTTCAGGTCTTGCAAAAAGAGCTGTGTGGTCCCGGCCTGGTAGTGGATGGCCTGGATGTCCGCCTCCACTGTACTGGCCTCTTCGCCGTAGAAGCGGGCCATCGATAGGCTGTCGGGAAGGTCGATGGAAAAGCGCACATCTTCGGCAAGGCTCTGCGTCAGGGACACAAAGGAGGGGCCGAAGATCCGGTCCACCACCGCCTCGCTGCCCAGGTACACATAAGGCCCCCGTCCCTTTTCGGTGAGCTTGTCCAGAAAGCCATCGTTGAACTCGCGACCCACCCCCACTCCCGAAAGACGGATACCACTTTCATCATAGGCTTTTCCGATCTGTGTCACAGTATCGGGGTTGATATCGCCGGTGTTCAGCAGCGCATCGGTGATCAGCAACATCCGGCGGTTTCGGTCGGAGGCCGGCTTGGTTCCCGCGATGGCATAGCCTTCCTTCAAGCCGATATCGACGTTGGTGCCACCGCGCGGTTCCAGGGCCTGGATCACATTGGTGAGCAGCGTGGGATCGTCGCGGCCCACGACGTAGTCTTCCAGGGGTGCGCAGACTTCGTTGTCGAAGAGCACCATGTCCACCCGGTCCCCCTCCACAAGCTGCGCCTGCATCTTCAAAAGACCACGTTTCAGGTAGTCCATGCGCCCTTCATCCCGCATCGAACCCGAGCGGTCCAGCACCAGGGTCAGGTCCAGCGGCCGCCGCGTGGGGATGGCACCGGCCACTGCAAAAGCGAGGGTGATTTTTCCCTTTTCGTCGGCCACCGCCGAGCCCTTCACCCCGAAAAGCTGCCCCTCCGGGGGGGCTTGCGTGTCGAAGTGGAAGTAGTTGAGCAGCTCGTGGGGCCGTACCTCGTTCGCCTTGATCATGGCCCCTTTTTCGGCAGCCCACAGCAGGCGCTGCGCCGAGGCCAGGCTCATGGAGTCGTCGTTAGACAGGTGGATTTCGTCGCCCCAGCCCTCGCTCGCGGCCGCCACCACCACTGGCTTGGCCTCCTGCACAATGGCCCCACCCGCTTCCGAGCGTGGGCTGCTGCCCAGCGTCCCAGAATTTCCCCCGCCACTTCCGTAGCCGCTGGAGCCGCTGCCGCTTCCCGTGGTGCCCAGGCCACCCAGCCCGTTGCTGCTGCCTCCTCCACCCAGCCCGCCTCCGGAAATGCCGAACCCGCCACTCCCGAATTGGGTTCCGGTCAGGCCGTCGAGGGCGGGAGGTGCCGGCGCGGGTGCGCTCGCCGTCGGGGGGGCACCCGCCGTCACGGGCGCAGACCGTTGTGACTGGGCGGCCTTCCGACTCACTGACCCCTCTCGTCGGGGCCGTGCGCCAGACGGCGGGGGATTGGTGTCGCGCGCGCCACCCACGGGGGCCGCCACAGGTGCCTCCGCCACCGGGTCTTTGGGCTCACTCTTCCAGAAGTTCTCCCAGGCCTTGCCGGCCCTTTCGGTCAATCCCGGCTCGGGCGGAGGAGGGGGCGGCGGCGGGCGGTAGGCGGCCAGCCCGGGTTGGCGTGGGCTGTAGCGGAAGGAGCCACTGCAATCGCGGACGATGGCCTTGTCTGGTTCGCCCGCGTTTGCGGCTGGATTGGGGCTATCAAGCTGGCAGGACAGAAGGAAGAGAAGGGATGTCATGGTCCCAAAACGCTCCAGGGGCGGCGATCTTACACCAAAGTTGGTCCGCCAAGCAGAAGCAGATGCTCGGGAGTTCTGCCCCTTTATCGCGAGGACTGTGCCGGGCCGGTTGCGGTGCGAAAGGCTTTGCAGTATGAGGCTTCGGCGGAGGTGACCGGGTGCTGGTGCCAATCGTCAACGTGATGGGAGGCCGGGCCGCGCGCTTGGTGGAAGGCCAACGGCAGGCGGTAGACGCCGGAGATCCGCGTGAGCTGGTGCGTCGCTTTGCCCGGGTGGGGGAGCTGACGGTGGTGGATCTGGATGCCACCCTTCGGAGCGGCAGCAACGAAGCGCTCTTGGTGGAGCTACTTTCCCTGGGCCGCCTCCGGGTGGGGGGAGGCATTCGGGATGTCGCGACCGCCAAGCGTTGGCTGGATGCGGGCGCCGAAAAAGTGATCCTGGGCACGGCTGCGGAACCGGAGATTCTGAAGCATCTACCTCGGGAGCGGGTGATCGCGGCGCTGGATTGTCGCGATGGCGAGGTGGTGGTGGACGGCTGGCGGACCCCCACGGGCAAGACCGTGGTGGAGCGGATGCAGGAGCTGGATGGCTATGTGGGCGGCTTCCTCGTGCATTTTGTGGAGATGCATGGCTTGATGGCGGGCACCCACCTGGAGCGGGTGCAGGCGATGGTGGAGGCGGTCGGCTCGGCGCGACTGACGGTGGCGGGCGGTATCACCACGGCCGACGAGATCGCGCATCTGGACCGCATGGGGGTGGATGCCCAGGTGGGCATGGCGTTGCACACCGGTCGCCTGGATCTGGCCGAGGCGGTCACCGCCCCGCTGACCTCGGACCGCATGGACGGGCTCTGGCCGACGGTGGTGGTGGATGAGCATGGGGTGGCACTGGGGCTGGCCTGGTCCTCGCTGGAGAGTGTGCAGGTGGCGTTGGAGAGCGGGGAGGGAGTCTACCGGTCCCGGCGGCGTGGACTGTGGCGGGGCAGTGAAAAGACCGGCAAAGCCCAGGAGCTGCTGCGGATCGATCCGGACTGCGATCGCGACTCCATGCGCTTTATGGTGCGCCTGCAAGGCGATGATTTTTGTCGGAATCACACCCATACCTGCTTCGGGGATCTGGAGCAAGGAAGCCCATGATTGAAGCGCGTATTGCCACCGGCTTGGTGGTCCACCCGGACGGCACCTTGAGCATCGCGATGGAGGGGCGTGGACCGGACGGTGTCGTGACCGTACTCCTTCGTGCACCTGCCAGCCTGGATCGCAGCAAAATCCAGTTGGAGGCCATTCTGCCCGACCGGATCCACAGCCTGTCCCTGGATGGTCGGGGTCACCGGCATGCCCTGGGCAGCGAAGGCCACATCTGGACGGACCGCATGGGAACGGAGTGGGCCGCGCTGCAAGTGGGTGACGAGCAATTGACCGGAATCCGCTGCTTCCAGGACGAGATTTTCGTCGTGGGCGAGAAGGGACTGCGCCTGCGTGCGGATTGGGCGGGCCAGCAGAACCAGCGCTACCTGGATGGGCAGGAGCCCTTTTTCCGTGCGCTCGCAGGGCCCCGCGACAACATGTGGGCTGTGGGCGATGGCGGCGCCATGGCGCGCTTTGATGGCGAACGTTGGAGTTTTGCCAAGGGTTTCCCGGAAATCGACCTCCGCGCCGTGGCGGTGCTGCCTTCGGCAGTGTGGGTGGCCGGTGCCCGGGGTTCCTTCTGGTCGCTGCACGGGGAGAATTGGGATGACCACAGCGCCGACGAGCTGACGAGCGTGACCTTCTGCGGCTTTGGTGCGGCGAAAGACGCGGCCTTTATGGCTGCGGGTGGGGACGGCCTGTGTCGGGTGTCGCCCGAGGGCCTGCGCTTTGAGGACTGGAACCAGCCCTGCACGGGGTTGGTGCAGGGCAAGGGCGTGCTCTACCTGCTGGGGGGAGAGGAGCTGGGCATCCACGATGGGGAGCGGATCCTCCGGGTATCGCTGGGCGTGCAGGTGGATGGGGGCGCGCCGGCAGAGGCCTGAGCCGTCGCTCAGATCTGTGCCATCACCACCCGAGCGACAGCGATCAGGCCCGTGCAGCCGCAGCACAGCGCACACATGACAAAAATGGCGCCCATCGCGTACATCAACATTCGCTGATCGGGGCCCTCGCCCAGCACGTTGTCTTCGGTGGCCGGGCGGATGGGCGAACCGGCTGTGGCTCCCCACACCGCCAGGAATTGCTGGAGCTGAGGCCAGGCGAGCTCCCCATCCACCCCCACCAGGGCGATGCGCGGGCCCAGGCCGTCGATCACCAGCCGGGCGGGGCCCCGGTTGCTCTGAGGAAACTGGGTGATCTGCACCTGCGTGCGCGCACCTGCCATACGCCCGGAGGGGCTCCAGCTCTTGGCCCCCTCGGTGCGCACCATCCGCACGATCAGCAGTCGCCCGGCGGTCACTCCCACCTGATACCAAACTTCTTCCGTTGTTTTTCCCTGTGCCGACGGGTCACCATGGGCCTCCAGCACCGCCAGGAGGTTCTCGCCGGGAAGCAGCAGCTCGTGAAAAGGTCCAGCCATTTGGTGAAGGTACCACAGACCGTGTACGCCGTCCTACGGCCGAAGTTCTGGGAATGCGGTATTTAAGGGAGAGCGGAGAGTCTATGCGCGTCACCCTGATCAACCCGCCTTTGGATACGGTGCTCGCCCACGGGCATGTGAGCCCGGTCACTGCGTACCTCTTCTATAATTCTGCTCCGTTGGGCATTCTCTACATCGCTGCGATGCTGGAGACCCACGGCTACAAGGTGTCGGCCATCGATGCCGCCGCGGCCCGCTACGACATCGCCGCCACCGTGCGCGAGGTGGAGCGCCTCAAGCCCGAGGTGATCGGCATCGGATCCACGACGGTGGTGTTTGAAACAACCAAACTTCTGGCGAAGGCCCTGAAGGAGGCCATGCCCTCGGTGCCCATCGTGCTGGGGGGCTACCACGTCACCCTGCTGCCGCAGGAGGCGATGAGCTGGCCCTGGTTCGACGTGGGGGTGCTCTCCGAGGGCGAGCACACCATGCTGGACCTGATGGAGGTCTACAAGGGCCGGAAGCCGCTGCGGGATGTGCAGGGAATCGTCTATCGCGAGGAAGGTGTGGTCCAATTCACGCCCGCCCGGCCCCGCTTCAAGGATCTGGACAAGCTGCCCTTCCCGGCCCGGCACCTGCTGCCTCCGGACCTCTATAAGCCTATTCCCATCGACGAACATGCCACACCGAAGTTCGCGATGATCACGTCGCGAGGCTGCCCGCATGCCTGCGCCTTCTGCCAGAAGGCGAAGTCCGGCTACCGCAGCCACTCGCCCGAGTACATTGCGGACGAGGTGGAGCATCTCGTGCGCGACTTCGGGGCGAAGGACATCGCTTTTGTGGACTCTCTCTTCTGCGCGAGCAAAAAACGGGTGCTGGGCATCTGCGAAGAGTTCATACGTCGGGAGATTCCGCAGAAGGTGAGCTGGACCTGCTCTTCCCGCGTAGAGGTGGTGGATCGCGAGCTTTTGCAGCGCATGAAGGAGGCCGGCTGCTGGCGCACCCGCTTCGGCATTGAGTCCGGCTCGGACCGGGTGCTGGACTTCATCTCCAAGGGCATCACCAAGGACAAGATCCGTGCGGCGGTCACGGCGGCGCACGAGGTGGGGCTGCGTCCAAAAGCCTTCTTCATCCTGGGCCATATGCCAGACAGCAAGGAGACTATCCAGGAGACCATTGAGTTTGCCAAGTCCATTCCCCTGCACGACGTGACCGTTCAGATCAACACCCTGCTGCCCAAGACGCCGCAGATGGAGATCTGGGAGCGAGAAGGCACCAAGTGGGGCCGCCTGGTGAACGAGAGTACCGACGAAAAGAGCTTTTGGGAGCCCACCTTCGTGCCCTGGGGGCTGGAGCCCTCGGACTTGATCGACTTCCATCGCCAGTTCTACCGGGAGTTCTACTTCCGGCCGATCACGATGGCGCGGCACCTGGAGACCATCCACTCCTGGCGGGATGTGTACAAGTACGCCTCGGCCTCCAACCTCTTCTCTTTCCTCTTCTACAATGCCGAGAACGTGGATTTTTCCATGCTGAAGAAGGTCTTTGGAATGGGGACCTCGGCGGAGACGGCGTGAGTCGGCCCGACTTCCGGAATTTTGAAGAGTTCTGGCCCTACTACCTGGGGGAACACAGCGACCCGATGAACCGGTGGCTGCATTTTGCGGGCACCTCCGGTTTTCTGGGCTTGATGATCGCCACGATCATGCAGGGCAACCCGTGGATGGTGCTGGCCTGGCCGGTGGCCGGCTACGGCCCGGCCTGGATCGGGCACTTCATCGTGGAGAAAAACCGTCCCGCCACCTTTCAGCACCCCCTCTGGTCGCTGATGGGCGACTTCCGCATGTACGCGCGGATGTGGCAGGGGCGCTATTGGCAGGGTGTGGCCGATCCGGCTTGAGAGCGGCGGGTTTTTTCTGAATGAGCCTTCATTCAGCGTCGGGAGGGCAGATGTGGACGAAGCTGACGGAGCTGAGGAAGAAGGGGCCCCGGGAGCTGATTCTGACGGCCCTGGCCAAGGTGGTGTCGGCGGGGCACCCCACCAATCCCAGCGGGAACAACCGGTCCATGCGGTAGCCCGTCGCCCGCGCTACATGGCCTCGCGGAGTGCTGATGATCCCTGCGACCTACCCGCCCGAAGCCCTCGCCATCCTGGACCTGGACGCCTACTTTTCGCGTATCGGCTACGGCGGCCCACGCGACGCCACCCGCCACACCTTGGATGCGCTGTCCCTGGCGCATGTCTCCAGTATTCCCTTTGAGAACCTGGATGTACTGTTGGAGCGGGGTATCGATCTGGAGCTGGGGGCGATCCAGCGCAAGCTGGTTTTTGCGGGGAGGGGCGGCTATTGCTTTGAGCAGAACAGCCTTTTCCTGGCCGTGCTCCAGAAGCTGGGCTTTGAGGTGCAGCCGCTGAGTGCACGGGTGCGTATCGGGCGTCCACGCGACTTTATTCCACCGCGAACGCACGTTTTTGTGCGGGTGGAGCTGGAGGGGGATAGTTGGATTGCGGATGTGGGGGTGGGGGGCCTGTCGTTGACCTCGGCCATCCGCCTGTTTGCCGACGGCGAGCAGCCGACCGCGCATGAGCCCCGTCGGATTGTGCTTGAAGAAGGGCGCTATTTTCATCAGGCGCGCTTGGGAGAGGACTGGGTGGACGTGTGTGAGTTCAGTGGTGAGCCCATGTACGAGATCGACCGCGAGCTGGGCAATTGGTTCACCTCTGCCCATCCAAAGTCGCATTTTCGCAATCGCCTCGTGGTCGCGCGCGCTGCGCCCGGTGGGCGGCGCATCTCTATGCTGAACAACGAGCTGACGCTGCGGGGGGCCGACGGGCGCGCGGAGGTGCAGAAGTTGACCTCCCCGGCCGCGCTTTTGGCGGCCCTGAATGAGCACTTTGGCCTGCACTTTCCTGCGGGAACGGAATTCCGCCTCTACCCTTTTGGGGAGGTGGTTGCGGGCTGAGGAGGCGGATTTTTACTGAATGAAGCTTCATTCAGTGGGCCGAGCCGGGGATTGGTGTATGCTGGGGCATCCGATTCCTGGAGTGTTGCAGGTGGACCCATTGGAAGCCCTCTATTGGAGCCTGGAGGCGACGATCTTTCGCCTTGGGGATGCCTACTACCTGGAGCTGTCCCACCAGGACCCGGAAAATTCGGCCCGGCTGCCCCCGGTTCGCGGCCTTGCTCCCCTGGATCTACCGGAATTGCTCCAGCTTCAGGGCGAGGCCGAGGACTACGGGGTGGCACTCGCCCGGATGTTGTTTGCAGAGCCCACCCTCCTGGAGCGCCTGGGCGAGGTGGAGGTGGGGGTGGAGAGCCGGGGGCATTTTCTCCGCCTCGTGATCTCTGTGGATCCAACTGCACAAGAGCTGCACTCCCTGCGCTGGGAGCTGCTGCGCCACCCCCGTACCGGGGTGGTCTGGGCCACCTCCGAGCGGGTGGTCCTGTCGCGCCTGATGGTGTCCCGTGACTGGCGACCGGTGCAGCTCCGCGCCCGCAGCGAGCTGGTGGCGCTGGTCGCGGTTTCAGCACCGGTGGGGCCCGGATTCTCCGCGCGCGGCCTGATGGACGTGGACTACCACGCCGAAGTTGAGCGCATCCGACCGGCGCTTACCGGGATGCACCTGCGCCTGATCGGGGGCCCCCAAGCCCCCCTCAGCCTCTCCAGGAGCCGGGCGGAGATGTAGAGGTGGTGCTGGTGGAGGATCTGGCCACCCGCGTGGCCGAGCTGCAGCGTGCGCCCCGGCTGGTGGTCCTGGCCTCCTGTGGGAGTGCCGGGCAGGGGGAGGCCCTGGCGGGACGGGGATCGGTGCAAACCACCCTGGCCGCGCGCCTCTCGGATGTGGGGGTTCCCGCGGTGATCGCCATGCAGGGTGACATTTCGCATACGACGATGGCCGAGCTGTTGCCAACCTTGTTTGCCGAGCTTCACAAGGACGGGCGCATCGATCGGGCGCTGGCCGTGGCGCGCGGGGTGGTTCGGAGCCGTCCTGACTTCTGGATGCCCGCCCTCTTTGTGCGCCTGTTGGACGGGCGCCTGTGGTACACCCCCGGTTTTCGAAGCAAGGACGGGGCGAAAATATGGCAGAAGCTCCTGCCGGCCGCGCGGCGCGGCAAGCTGGTTCCGGTGTTGGGACCAGGGCTTCTGGCCTCGGCCTGCGGGGACTCTTTTGCGGTGGCCCGCACCTTGGCGGCGGCGCACCAGTTCCCCTTGGCCGCCCATGAGTGGGACGATCTTCCTCGGGTTTCCCAGTATCTGTCGGTGACCGACTCCCGCTACAACGTGATCCGCACCTACGAAGAGCGGCTTGTGGAGGAGATTCGGCAGCTCCACGGAAGCCGGCTGCCGCCGGAGGAGCTGCCCCCCCGTGGCGGCCAACCGCCGGATCTCCACCGGCTGCTTGGCCTCGTCGGTACCCGGTTGCGCGCGGAGAACCCGAGCGACGTCCACACGCTGTTGGCTAAACTTAAAGCCTCTGTGTATGTGACCACAAACTACGATGAGCTTCTGGAGGAGGCCCTCCGGGCCGGGGGACGTCAGCCAAGCACCCTGAATTCACGCTGGCGGAACGGCCAAAGCCCAGAAGGGCCGCCTGCTTCTGCGCTTCCGGAAGCGCGGGAGGGGACGCCGCTGGTCTACCATGTCTTCGGGCTGTTCGGGAACGACGACTCCCTGGTCCTCACCGAGGATGACTATTTCGACTTTTTGATCGGCACCGCCGCCGAAGACCTGGCCCCGCCCGAGGTGGAGGCCGCCCTGGTGGACAACGCCCTGCTCTTTTTGGGCTTTCGCCTTACTGATTGGCGCTTTCGTGTCCTGTTTCGGCTGTTGCGCAACCTGCCCGGCAAGGATCTGATGCGGCGGCACTGCCATGTGGCGGTGCAGATGGACCCGGAGCTACAGACCATGGAAAATGTCGAGGGGGCCCGCGAATATCTTCGACGCTACTTCCAGAACGAAGCGCAGATTGAGATCTTCTTCGGCAGTGCCGAGGACTTCCTCACCTCCTTGCACAGTGCGTTGGCCGGGCCCGCCACGATGGGGACCTTGCGATGAACCCCCTGCACAATCCCTTTGTCGGCCCCAAGCCCATCCGTGAAAATGAGCCCTTTTTCGGGCGATCTGCCGAGGTTCGCGACCTCTACCAGCGTCTGTTGGCACGCCGGATTGTTCTGTTGCACTCGCCCTCGGGTGCCGGGAAAAGCTCGCTGATTCATGCCGGGCTCCTGCCGCGGCTGCGCGAGGGCGGCTTTCAGCCCTGGCCCAGCATTCGGGTGGGGCAGCTCCCTCCCGGTGAGCTGGGTATCAACCGCTATGTGTGGTCCACCCTGCTGAGTGTGGAGGAGGATGTGCCCCCCGCCACCCGGAAGACGGCGGTCGAGCTGGCGTCGCTGAGTCTGTCCGCCTACATCGATGCACGCAGTGCGGCCCTGGAGGAGGAGCGGCCGGTGCTGATTTTTGACCAGTTTGAGGAGGTACTCAGCGTCTCTCCCCGCGATTTGGAGGCAAAACGGGAGTTTTTTCAAGAGCTTGGTATGGCTCTGAAGAACGAAAAAATATTCACTATTTTTGTCATTCGTGAAGACTACCTGGGGGCCTTTGCCCCCTATCGGGCACTGTTGCCCACCCGCCTGGCCAACACCTGGCGGCTGGACTTTCTGGGGTTGCCCGGGGCGAGGGAGGCCGCCGTGCAGCTCGCCCGCCTTGGAGGACGCAGCTTCCCCGCCGTGGATCTGCTCGTCACCGCCCTTTCCACCGTACAGGTGCCCCAAGCCGATGGCAGCAGCCGCTCGGAGGCCGGCAGCCATGTGGAGCCGGTGCACCTTCAGGTGGTCTGCCGTCGCCTGTGGTCGGCGATGGAGCCCGAAAACCGGGTGATTGAAGAGAAGGATGTTGCGCGCTTTGGCGATGTGTCCCTTGCGCTGGGCCAGTACTACCGCGAAGAGCTGGTCCGGATCTCCGCCGGAGATCCGGCGGTGGAGCGCAGCCTGCGGGAGTGGGTGGAGCACGCGCTGATCACCGGCGGGCTGCGCTCGCAGGTGCGCCGGGAGCGGGAGCACAGCGGGGGCCTGCCGAACGTGCTGGTGGAAAAGCTGCTGGCCGCCTACCTGATCCGGGCGGAGCCCCGCGCCGGGTCGATCTGGATGGAGCTGGCCCACGACCAGTTGGTGGCGCCGGTCCTGGCGGATAACGACTTGTGGTTCGCCGAGAATCTGGCACCGTTGCAGCTCCAGGCCCAGGCCTGGCTGGAGGCGGGCAAGCCCAAGACTCTGCTGGTGGCCGGGCCGCAGCTACAGGAGGCCCTGCGATGGTCTTCCACCGCGCCGAGATTGACGGCTGTCGACCGTGAGTTTTTGGAGGAGTCTCAGGTGCGCGAGGCGGCCCGGCCGCCGGACTGGGACCAGGGGCGTGCGGGGCGAACACTGTTCGTGGTGCTTGCTGCCCTTCTGTGCACGGCCTTGGGGGTGGGCCTGGTCCTTGCCTATGCGGACGAGGGGGGCATGCCACCGCCGGTGGATGCCGGGGCGGCCGTGGCAGTGACCGCAGTGATTTCCGTACTGGCCTACCTCTACGAGGAGAGACTGGCCGCGTCCAAAGAGAATCGGGTGTTGGTCCAGGCGATCCTCGGAACGGCCCTGCTGATCGTCGCCCACCGGGCGCTCCACATCCCCGAGTACCTTTTCCCCTCCCTGGAGAGCAACGTCGCCTCCCGGCTCATCTCGGGGGACCACTGGATCCTGGCGGCAGCCTCCCTGATCCTGGGCATCACCCTGGCTCCCTGGGCGCTTCGGCTGGTGCCGGTGTTCATCGCGGGTGCGGTGGTCTCCCGCTTCCTGGTGGATGGGCCAGGGCGGGTGGGCGGCGTGGTGGCGCTGGTGGCGGTGGCCGTGGGCCTGCACGCCATGTCCAACGCATCGCCCACAGTGGTCGCGGAGCAAGGTAAAAAACCGGATTAGACAGACAGATAAGACTGAATGAGCCCTCATTCAGCGTCGGGAGTGTCCCCACGCGCGGCCACCAGCAGCCGCAGGCCAAGGGCATGCCCGACCGCCGCCGCCTCCTCCCCCAGCTCTGCCTCCGCCTCGAAGGGCCGCCCCCCCTCCCACAGGCAGGCCCGCAGCCGATTTCCCTCGGCAAAGGCTGCCAACGGGACCGTACAGTCGGCGGAGAGTGCGCCCAACACCCCGCGCTCGGCCTCGGCGCGGCGGCGGCTGGGTGCGTGCTCCAGAACCGCGAGGATGTTTTGTGTTTCCTCGTCCTCTTCCCGACATTCGATCGCCAGAATCCCCTGGGCCACGGCGGGCAGCAGTACCTCGGGCGCCAGCGCCACATGGGGCGGCAGCTCGGCCAGGCCCAGGCGCTGCAGGCCGGCCGCTGCCAGCAGGATCCCGTCGAAATCCCCGGCGACCAACCTACGGATACGGGTGTCGATGTTCCCGCGCAGTGGCTCGATGTGCAGGTCCGGCCGCTGCCGTAGCAGGCCCAACCGCCTGCGGAGTGAGGAGGAGCCAACGCGGGCATTGTGCGGCAGAGCCGCCAGCGAGGCCTCGCGCCCCGGTGGCACCAACAGCACGTCCCGGGGATCGGCCCGCTCGGGCACACAGCCCAGCACCAATCCGGGGGGCAGCGCCCAGGGCAGGTCCTTCATGGAGTGAACCGCGAAGTCCGCACGCCCGTCGATCAGCGCCTCCTCGATCTCCTTCACAAAAAGACCCTTCCCCCCTACCTCATACAGCGGGCGGTCCTGGATGCGATCCCCCTCGGTGACCACCTGCAGCTCCTGGATCTCCAGGCCCGGCCAACAGGTCTGCAAGCGGGCGCAGAAGGCGCGGGTCTGGGCCAGCGCCAGGGCCGATCGTCGGGTGGCAACGGTGATGCGGGGCATGGGACTATCCGATGCTGAATGAAGCTTCATTCAGCAAAAGTGGAGGAATCAGGCGCGACGGCGGCGACGCAATGCAAGAAGGGGGAGCAGCAGCAGCGCCGCTTGGCCCTTGTCGTCGTCTCCGCAGCCGCAGTCCTTGTCCTCGTTGTCCGGGCCTCCCGGGGGGCCGGCCTGCGGATCCAGCTTCGTCTCAAAGTTCCGGGTGTTCCGCGGATCGTGGTTCATGCTGGCCCACTGCAGATCCTGGTCCGCCCGACCTTTGGTGTGCCAGGCCCACAGGTAGCCTTCCCGGGTGCTGACCACCACCTCGACATAGCCGTCCCCATCGAGATCGCCGACGGCGGCACTGCCCAGGATCCAGTTGCCGGTGAACTTCGGCCAGCCTTCGGGCTGCTTGCCTTCCGCATCCCAGGCATGGACCAGGTAGCCGGCAGAACCCAGGATTGCCTCGGCCTTTCCGTCGCCGGAGAGGTCGGCCACCGCCGGTGACACCAGGAACTGCAGGTCTTCGATCTGCCGGGGCCAGCCGCGCAGCGCCTCGCCGGTCTTGCCGTCCCACGCGCCCACCACATGCTGGAAGTCGCCGTAGTTTTTGATGGCCAGGGTGACCAGATAGAGCGCCCCGGTGCCGCCCTGTACATAGTCCGGCACGCCATCCCCGCTCAAGTCTCCAAACACCGGCTGCGTGTTCATCTGCGCGAAGGAGGGCTCGGTGGTGTTGCTGTCGGCTCCGTAGTCGGAGCCCACATAGCTCACATCGAGATATTTCGTTCCGTCATATCGGGTGAGGTCGGTGGTGCCGAGCATGATCGGATTTGCCAGCTCCAAGGTCCCATCTCCGTCCAGGTCGGCGAGTGCGACCGAGGCGGGGTGCCCCTCGCCCACGATGGGGAGCAGGGCGGCGGTGTTCACCAGCCCGATCTCCTCTACCGGCCAACCGTCCAGCAGGGTGCCGCTGTTGGCATCGAGGACGTAGGTGATGGAGGCCTTTCCATCTTTTACAGCTTCGTTGGTACCAATTGCGATATCGAGCGCGCCGTCCCCGTCGATGTCGCCGATGGCCGGTGTGTTGATGATGCGGGAACCGTCGCGACCGCAGAGTTCAGGGGAACACAATTCGATGGGGTAGGGGCCCCAGTTCTGGCCGGTGTGGTCCCACACGTACAGGCGCTGGTCCATGCCGCCCACGACAATCTCCAGGCTGCCGTCCCCATCCAGGTCTTCCAGCGCGGCGCCGCCCATAAAGCCGTTGTCCCAGTCGTCCGCGGGTCCGGTCTCCTCCGGTGTCCGTCCGACCATGATCACCGGAAAGCCGGCGACCGGGCTGCCGTCGCTATGCCAGGCGTAGACTTTGCCTTCGGTGGAGGGCACCACCACCTCGGAAGAGCCGTCCCCGTCGAGATCCCCGATGGCCACCGAGCCCAGGAAGCGGTCGTAGAGGGTGCCGATGCTATCGCCAGCCTGGCCGGTGCGCGGAAAGCGGGTGGCGTCGGAGCGCACTGGCCAGCCGGGGAATTCCACCCCGCTGCCGTCCAGGACATGGACGAAGCCGGAGGCGTCCGCCATCACAATCTCCAGGATGCCGTCGCCATCGATGTCGGCGAGGTTGGGCGAGGACTCAGCGGAGCCGCTGAGTTTGAGGGGGAAGCCCTCCACCCGATCCGGATCTTCCTGCACAAAAAAGGTCTTGCGAAACTCGCCTTTCACTCCATCGCCATCGGTGATGGACAGGCGCAGGGTGACGGCGGGTGCAAAGACCCGGCTGACCTTGCCCAGCACCGTTTCCGCGCGCTCGGCATCGGGCACCATCTCCGCGGGCAAGCCCGAGATGTCCACGGTTGCGAGGCTGCCGCTGAAGGCCTCGGTGCCTGAGCCGCTGCCCACCTCTTCCCAGCTCCGTGGGTCTTCCCCCGTGCCCAGCTCCAGCTTCCAGGTGTAGCTGCCGCTGCGGGCGGCCACGGTCCCGGTCACGTCTACCGTGCCTACCCCTGGATCAATGACCTGAAACCAGGAGGGGGAGGAGATGGTGGCGGTGGGTGGAATCTCGCCGGCGACCACCCGCGCCACCGCGCGGCCCACGTTCACCCGCCCGTAGCCGAAGTAGGGGTCCCAGCCCTCGGCAGAGGGGTAGGTATCTGCGGTTTTGGTCTCCTCTTCCGTCAACCACACGTCGTCTGCGGTCTGTGCAAGGAGCTGGTAGATCTCTTGAGCGCTCAGCTCCAGGCCGTTGTCGCGCCCGGCGGCTTTGAGCAGGCCCGCCGAAGCCGTCGTGACCGCCACTGCACCGGTGGCACAGGCCGACGAGGCCGCCACAAGCTGGAGCCGGGGACCCCAGTTGTTGCAATTCCAGATGTTGAAGTAGGAATAGGCGCCGTTGTACTCATCGGCCGGTGCGGTCACCGAGTGGACGTACAGGATCCCGTCCAACACGGAGGGAAAGTTGTGGTGGTAGGCGTTTTCGTCGCCTGCCGCGCCCACCATGACCACCCCCTTGGACTCGGCATAGGCCGCCGCGGTCTGCAGGTAGTCTGGAGAGTTGATGGCGCCGGTGGCCATGCTCATGGCGGATGCACCGCGGTCGGCGGCATAGACCATGGCCTGTGCCACCCGTCCCCCATCGGAGACGATGGAGTCCGCGATCCGCAGCGGAAGCAGCGAACAGCCAGGGCAAACGCCGATGCTTCCGCTGGTGTCCGCGCCACCCTCCGACACCATGTCCTCGGCCACACCGCCGCCGTGATCGCCAAAGCCTTCGAAGTAGCTGGTGTAGGCATCGTTGTCGTTCTGAAAAAAGTCCCAGCCGGCGATGTCGTCGACAAAGCCGTTGCCGTCGTCGTCCACACCGTCCGAGAAGCTGTAGATCAGGTCGGAGGCGTCCAACATGCCGTCCGCCCGCTCCACGCCGGCGGACTTGCTCACCCGCGGATCGGCGGCGTAGTCGCTGATGTTCACCAGGCCGTTGCCGTCGACATCGTAGGTCGGCGACTCGGAGCCGTCCGCAAGCTGAGGCAGCGGCAGCTCTGCTGTATTCAGGGCTACATTTCGTTGATAGTCATTGTCGGCCCAATCGATTCCGGTATCCGCCAACACCACGATCACGTCGAAGCGACCGGTGGTGGTGCGCCAGGCCAGATCCGCCGCGCAGCCGCTGCCCAGGTTGCGCTCGGCCTCGCGGACGGTGCTGCGGGAGCCTGCGGGAATGTAGGAAGAAAGCCACCAGTCTCCGTCGTAGTCCGCCGGGCACAGGTCGTTGCGATCCACCTCGCCACACTGAGGGTAGGGAGGAAGGGGCAATTCCGCAAAAACGGGGCTGAGCAGACTGAGTAGGAACATCGGCGCCTCGGGCAGCAGAATAGCGGATTTTGGCGGCGGCTACTACCCTGTCGGCGACGCTCAGCACAGGGGGCCAGACTCTTTCCGATTCCTTGACAGGGGTCAGTTGCCGGTACTCCGGAAGGGTTTTACCCTCTCTGCATGGACATCCGAATCGTTCAACGTTTTCCCTGCAGCGCCCAGAAGCTTTGGGCAATCATCCGGGATCCCGCGTTCGAAAAAGAGACGCGTGAAGCCGCAAATGTGGATGTGAGCGTTCTGAAGAGCGAGGAGCGCAACGGCATCCTGAGCGAACGTGTGCGCATCACGTCGCGCAAGGAGCTGCCGGGCCTGATGCGCTCGGCGGTGGGGGCCGACCGCATGGTCTACGACCAGGAGATGGAGTCGGACCTGGCCAGGTTCAGCACCACCTGGAAGGTGATGCCCGCCTTTGCGGCCGATAAGGTGAAGTGTGGTGGTACCTCCAAGATCGTGGCCACGGGTCCTGATTCCTGCGAGCGCGTGGTGAGCGGCGAGATCAAGGTGTCCATCCCGCTCGTCGGCGGAAAAATCGAGCAGGGCATCGTGAGTGAGCTGGAGAATTCCTACGCCAAGACGGCGGAAGTGATCAACCGCTGGATCCGGAAGTCCTGATGTATATCCTCCTTCTTTCGATGGCGATGGCTGGCTACGGCGATGTTCGGGACGGCTACCCATCCTGGGAGGAGCGGTGGACACATCTATGGACGAATGCGGCGCGGGTTGCGCCGGACGAGTTCCAGTCGGAATATCGGGAGGGCGGCTGCTCCTACGATGTGGACTTTTCTGAAGACGAAAAGCAGGCCAAAGACCCCCTCTATCTTGACTATGCGCTGACGGAAGTGGCCCGCCTGCACTCCACGGACATGGCCGAGAACAACTGCTTCCAGCACGATAGCTGCGACGGCACCGATACCTGGACGCGCATCGGAAATTACTACTCCGAAAGTTCTAACCTGGGTGAAAACATCGCCTATGCGGGTGCAGACGGCCGCTATGCGGTGCTGCAGATGTGGATGTGCTCGCACTCTGGCCACCGCGCCAACATCATGAATGCGGGCTTCAACGAGCTGGGTGTGGGTTTTGCCAGCGGCGGCGGCTATAATTTCTTTACGCAGGATTTTTCGGGGGGTAGCCTGACCGATGGCTCCCCGCCGGTGCGGATGGCGGTCGACGACCGGGGGGGTGCTTTTTACGCCGACTGGGCGGATTCCAAGGCACCGGCCGCGATGAATCTGGTGTTGGATGGGAAGAAGACGCCGATGGAGCTGATCCACGGGGTGAAGGAGCGCGGCATCTGGTACGCCAAACCGGCCACCACGGACTGCGCGGCTTGGTGGGTTTCCTGGGAAATGGCAGATGGAACCAAAGGTTCTTTTCCCGAAGACGGAGCCTACCAGGTGGGCTGCGACACCGACTGGGTGGCGAAGCGCCCGGCGGGAACGGACGGGGGAGAGGATGGGGCGGAGGAGGAGGGCATCGGCGAGGATGGCCTGACCGCCGATGACTTCCGCCTCTCCTCCTGCAGCAGTGTGGAGACGGTGGCGCTGTGGGGTCTGGTCGGGGTGCTGGGACTGCGCCGTCGTCGCGCCTGAGTTTGACGGGCGAGCAGGTTTCCACTGAATGAGGCTTCATTCAGTGGAAATTTTTCCTCATCCCACCAGCAGCTTCTTCATGTTGTCCCGCGCGTCTCTCACGCGCAATTCCACCTCTCCCTCAAACTGCTGCCGGCTCCCCAGCTCGCGAAGCTCCTGGTTGCTGTCGATGGAGATGTTCGCCTCTGCACAGGCCTCCTCCAGCTTCTTCCAGGCGGCCATGCTCTCGCTCTGAGAGCCGCCAATCGCCTCGTTCCCAAGGTAGGTGGCTGAGGAAATGCCCATCAGTCCCAGGAGCTCGGCGGAGAGGGTGGGGAAGCTCCCGGTGTAGAGCAGCTCTTGGACCACCATCCACACACTCACCAGGGTGAACATCAACATCTGGAGCTTGAACACGTCGGCACGCCCCCCGACCGTGACCAGGTCGCGCAGTTGTGGTCTCCGGTCCTTCACCAGCAGATAGTACCGTTCTTCGCCCCCTCCCGCCGAGGCCGATCGGGCGCCCAGCGCGGTACCGGCGCCGATGCCCATCAGCACCAACACATCGGCGGTCAGCGCGAGCTGGGCTTCGGAGGTATTCCATACATACAAAAATCCGAACAATACCACTTTGGTCCAGAGGATCACCTGCAGGCGAGCAAGGTTCAACGTGTTGGCTGCGGTGGTGTAATAGGCGCTTGACAAAAACAGGCGAGATAGGATTTGGAGAGCGTCCAGCCCGCGAAGCTGTTTCCGCTGGACCAGCAGGTTGCCCAGCACCACAATCAGGCCGCCAAAGCCGAGCGAGAGCAGCGCCTTTCGTCCGCCATCGGTGACCTTCAGCGCGTGCTCCTCCACCTGCATACCTGCACGGACCGGGCAGTGCGGGGCGGGCATGGGACTGGCGGTCGCCGGGCTGGAGTACACACACAGATAGGAATTCAGCGCGTGCCAACTGTTTTTGTGGTCGATCCCCAGCTCAGTGACCCGGCCCGCCCCGGAGCGATCGCCAAAAAAGCCGTTCAGCGGTGTGCCCAGGGCGACCCGGCCACCCCCTTCGGTCGTCGGGGTGTAGTCGAGCTCATGCACACAAAGTTCCTTGCCTTTTTCGAAGCGGGGCCCACTGGGGCAGCGGTCCGCAACGTAGGCCAGGCTCACCCCGGAAAGCACTGCTCCTTCCACGGTGGCGGACAGGGGCAGCCAACGACCCATCGGTGCCGCGGTGATCAGGTCCTCTGCGCGGGTGCTCTCTCCGACCGCGTAGCGCAGTTGTGGAGTGGATAGCGTGCTTTCTTCTGGATCCGCTTCAGCCACGATGGAGGGCCGCGGCGCCTCGGTGGCTTCCTCCACCGGGGCCTCTTCTTGATCGGGCTCCGGTGCGGGGGGGGCGGCAAGGGTCAGACCAACCAGCACAATCAGCATGGGGATACCTTCCTAAGAAAACACTACCACAAAATAAGGGACGAAGAGAAGTCAGGGCCCCGGATCCCGGCGTGGCCTGACAGCGGCATCGATCTCCGGATCGTGTTAGGTCGCCGCCCACAAGAGGAGCGGTGATGGAGCCGAAGGAAGTCGAGAATCTGGTGCGGGCGATGCGCCGCCTGAAAGTTGCCGAATTCACCTACAAAGTGGAGGGCGTTGAGCTTTCCGTGCGCTTTGAAGGTGAAGCGGTGGCTGCCCCGGTCTATGTGGCTGGGCCCGCTCCATCGCCGGCTGCACTGCCCGCTCCCGTCGCCAGTGCTCCAGCGGCCACTTCCGCCACCACGGCGGCGCCCCAAAAAGACTATCGGGCCGTTCGGGCGCCGATCGTGGGCACCTTCTACCGTGCGGCGTCTCCTGACGCGCCCCCCTATGTGAAGGTGGGGGATCGGGTGCGCAAGGGTCAGGTGGTCTGCATCATCGAGGCGATGAAGCTGATGAACCAGATCGAGGCGGACGTGGAAGGGGTGGTCGCCGAGATCGCCATCGAAAACGGCCAGCCCGTGCAGTTCGGACAGGATCTCTTCCGTCTTACCGCGGGATAAGGCCATGTTTCAGAAGGTGCTCATCGCCAATCGCGGCGAGATCGCCATGCGGATCATCCGGGCCTGTCGGGAGCTGGGGATTCGCACGGTGGCGATCTACTCGGAGGCTGACCGGCATGCCCTGCATGTGCGCTTTGCCGACGAAAGTGTCTGTATCGGCCCGGCGCAGGCCACAAAGTCCTACCTGAACATTCCGGCCGTCATATCGGCCGCGGATATCAGCCGCGCCGACGCGGTACACCCGGGCTATGGCTTTCTGGCCGAGAATGCGGTTTTTGCCGAGGCGGTAAACGCGCACGGCATGACCTTCATCGGGCCTTCGCCCGATCATCTGCGGCAGTTCGGGGACAAGCTTTCGGCGAAGGCGGCGGCGCGGGCGGCGGGTCTTCCGCTGGTGCCCGGCTCGATCGGTAGCGTAGAAAACATTGAAGAGGCCATCGAGGTCGCCAAGACCGTCGGCTACCCCATCATGCTCAAGGCGGCGGCCGGTGGCGGCGGCAAGGGCATGCGCATCATCGAGAATGATGCGGACATGGAGAAGCTGTTCCCCATCACCGCGTCCGAAGCCAAAGCGGCCTTTGGAAGCGGTGCGTTGTTCATTGAGCGCTTCCTGCGCACCCCCCGGCATGTGGAGGTGCAGTTCGCCGGGGACCGCTTCGGAACGGCGGTGCATGTCGGCGAGCGCGACTGTTCGATGCAGCGACGCCACCAGAAGATCATCGAGGAAGCGCCTGCTCCAAACCTGTCCGACTCTCTCCGGGATCGGATTCGCTCCGCAGCAGCCCGCCTGGTGGCCTCCACCGGCTATGTGACGGTGGGCACCTGTGAATTCCTGGTGGAAGGCGAAGAGTTCTTCTTCCTGGAGGTCAACCCGCGTATCCAGGTGGAGCATCCGGTCACCGAGATGGTGACCGGGGTGGATCTGGTGCAGCTCCAGATTCGTCTGGCGGCGGGCGAGCGGATGCCCTTTGTGCAGTCCGAGGTGCGCTTGCAGGGGCACTCCATCGAAGTACGCGTCAACGCGGAAGATCCCTGGAAGTTTACGCCCTCCCCCGGAAAAATAACCGGCTACCATGCGCCGGGTGGGCCGGGCGTCCGCGTGGACAGCTCGATCCACGAAGGGGCCACGGTGCAGCCCTACTACGACTCGTTGGCGGCCAAGCTGATTGTGCATGCCCCCGACCGCGAGGCGGCAATCCGCAAGCTGTTGGGCGCCATGAACGAGTATGTGATCGAGGGGATCCGCACCTCTCTGCCGCTGCAGAAGCTGCTCCTCACGGATCCGGCATTCCGGGATGTACGCTTTCATACTCGCTATATCGACGAGTGGCTTCGCGGCCGATAGTCCGAGCGCCTGCGGGCCCCCAAGATCGGTTA
>JBEIQS010000325.1:0-4918 GCA_040376425.1 Alphaproteobacteria bacterium
ATGCTCTGGGCCTTGGCGCCGATCAGTTTCTCGACCTCTGCGACCGTATGTCCTTCCGCTTCTACCTGGGGACTTCAGAAGACGAAGTGGAGCTACCTGGCAACCAGGGACAGTACTGGGTGCGGGAGCTGGTGGAGGGGGCGATCACCGCCTCCATTCCCAAGGATGCACCCCGTGTAGTTCACTTCTACGGCTACAAGGGCGGCCAGGGACGATCCACCGTCCTGGCTTTTTTGGGACGGGTGCTGGCGGAGGACGGCTGGCGGGTACTGATGTTGGACATGGATGCGGAAGCGCCGTCGCTGGATCTCCTTTCTGGGCCGCGAGCTTCGCGCATTTCTAATTCGGTCATCGGTCTGCGCGCTGAGGTCAACATCACCCCGCTTCTGGCTCACCTTCCCCGCAGCTCCGGTGGCCATCTGCACGTGTTGCCTTTCCGGCCAGATGGCGAGGCCTTTGACCTGGATGCCGCCGCATTGGCTCAAGATGCCGCCACCTGGCCTGCCTCGCAGGAGCGTATGGCGGAGGCGCTCAGGCCCCTCCTTCAGCACTACGACATCCTGCTGGTGGATCACCGCACCGGCCTGTCGGCAACCGTCCTTCCCTGGCTGCACACCCTTCCCGGCCCGGTTGTGGCCTTCGCCCGCATGGATGGGCAGGCCCGCGACGCCGGTCGGGTTTTTCGTGTGCTGTGGAACAAGGTCGGAGGCAACGGGGTGCTGGTGACGGCGTTGCCCGCAGACTGGACACCGGAGCGTGCGCAGGAAGAGTTCTGGGAGGAGGCGGAGCCCATCCTTGGCCAGCTTGCCGCCGCCCGCAGCGTCACCCTTAATTCGTCGGATGTACGAACCCATTGGCTACTCTGGCCCTACGACCACAGCTTTGTCCGGGGACGTACACCCGATCCGGAGCGTGTGGGGGGCGGAAGCAGGGAGCTGGTGTCCCTGCTCCGCCAACGTCTGGCACTCGGCGAGGACAAGACGCCCAAAACCGCGCCCAAGCGGACCTTGTCGGATGATTTTCTGCATGTGCCCGCCTGGGATCGGGTGCAGGCATCGTTCTTCGGGCATCTGGTTTTGGGGATGCCGGGAACTGGGAAAAGTCGCTTTGCCCTTGAGCTGGTGCGAAACAAGTGGGAGGCGCTGATATTGCCCCCGGAGCTTCAGACCGACCGGGGCCTACCCATAAATGATCCGTTGCTGGAGGAGCTTCCCTTCGACGAAAAGACTTGGTGGACCCTAATCGCTCTGGCGCTGAGGACCACCAGCAATCGGAGGGAGGAGTTGCGGGATCATCTGCGCGCGGGGATCTCCAACGCCGAGGCCGAGGTGCGGAAGTGGGCAAAGGAGGCCAAGCAACCCCGCTCCTTCGTGATAGACGGGCTGGACCACCGCTTTCCCGCCCTGAAGCTCAATCCGCCCCTCCAGAGCCTGTTCGCAGTGATGAAAGCGGTCGCGGAGTGCCTGGAAGAGCGAGAGGAGGAAGGTCTTTTTCGGGTCGTGGTGATGATGCCGAGCAATCGGGCACATCGGAGCCTGGAAGGAGAGCATCAGACTCACTTGAAGTGGGACAGCCGAGCCATTCTGCACTACCTCCTGTTCAGACTCCTTCAGACCCCTCGGGTGGCCGCTTGGTTTCCGGAGGCGACGAATGCACTTCGGGAACATCGGACGGCGCTTTTGGAAGTTCAGCTCGAAGAACAGCAGGTGGACGAGCTGCTCACTCGGTTCTTCCCGACGGAAGTCGCAAAGCTGCCCTTGGGCACCTTTCTTCGCACCTGGTTCAACGACGATCCGCTGGATCCCGCCGGCTATCTGCCTGTGGTGATGGATAGCTTTGTGGAGGCGCTGGCGGCGCAGCCCAAGCCGCTTTCCTCGGGTCCCACAAGAGTTTTCAGCGAAGCCGCTATTCTTGCCGCCCACAATGTTGCTGCAAAACGCTATCTGGAGGTGGTACTTTCCCCCATTCAACGCCTGCTGGAGGTGAGCGGTGGTGCGTACAACTTCCTTACCTTTAAACCAGCTTTATATGGACTCACCGTACCTTTCTCAGCCCAACAATGGGCCGCGAATCCGGACCTGGCTGGCGACGGAAACCTGCAGAAACAGGAAGGACTGCTGGGGGATTTTGTCGCCTTCGGTCTCTTCCAGAAGGTCGGGGAAAAATACGATGCGGGCAGGATGGTACGCACCGCCCTGGGACTGAAGCAAGCGCCCGCCCCCAAGCTCCCCGCCAAAGCCCCCCAAACCGACGGCGCACTCGGTGGACTGCTCGCCCTGGGCGCCATCGGCGCGGCCCTCGCCGTGGGCATTGCCGCCCTCGCCGGCTCCGACGATCCCCCCAAAGGCAAACGGTAGCCCATGCCCCCCACAAAAAAACTCTCCCCCGCCGATCAAGCCCACGCCGACTGGCTGGGCATGCTGCGCCCGGAAGGGCTGGTGGTCAGCATTTCGGTATTGCGGGATACCAATGCCTATGCGCGGCAGCCCGCCCTGGTGCAGGAGCGCCTTCGCGCCATCCTTCCGGGGGCACTTTTGTCCCGGGCCGCCTTCGACCAGCTTCTGTTTGATATTTTTGAGTGGAATCCCAAGCGGCTTGTGAGAGAGGTGGCGGCGTGGACTCTGCCCATGGCCGAGCTGGGCCTGATCCTCGCACCGGAGGCCGTGCTTCTGGATCCCAAGGGCAATCCTCTGCTTCTGGTGCAGTGGTCGGACGAGCGCCTGGACACTCCCCTTCCCGGTGCCCGCTTCCCCCTCTCCCGCCAGTCCGCCCTGGAGCGCCTTCTGGTGGAGCTGCAACACGCCGGGAAGGACGTCAAAATTGCCCTTCACGCCTGCCCCAATTCCCTTCGTCTCACCTATGCCCCCGCAGGCGAGGCCCCCGGCAGCCTGACTTTTCCGCTCGATGCCCTGGTGGCGGCGGATGGCCGGGTGCTGGTGGATGCCCTGTTGATGCTCCTGGGGCGAAGCCGTCTTTTTGATGTGCCCTCCGAGCAGCGCCTGGGTGTGCTGTTGAGCCGATCCCGCCGCGAGCAGGAGTCCGTCACCATTGCGCTCTCCGGCCAGGTGGAGCAGGCCCTTCGCGTGCTGGTGGATGCCTTTTCGGCGGCGGACCTCGCTTCCAACGGCGAGTTGCTCCGGGACTGGCGCGATCAACCCCGCGAGATCCAGGGTGGTCTGGTGGCGGTGATCCTCCGTCTGGTTTTTGTGCTGTATTGTGAGGATCGCCTGGAGGGAGGCCGAGGCCTTCTGCCGGTGGAAACAGAACTGTACCAGCAGCACTACTCCGTTTCTGGTCTTGCCGAGCGTCTTTTTGAGGAGCAGGTGCGCTACCGCGAGACCATGGCCCACCGCTACGGCGCCTATGACCGCCTGATCGCGCTCTTCCGGGTGGTTTTTGAGGGGGTCCAACACGGCGATCTGCTGATTCCTCCCCGGCAGGGCAACCTTTTTGACCCAGCCACCTGGGCTTTTTTGGAGGGTCGCCCGGCTGCGAGTAGCTGGACCACCGACACCAAACGTCTCCCCCGCATCTCCGATCAGGTGATTTTTGAGGTGCTTCAAAAACTGGTCTACCTGGGCGAGCAGCGTATCTCCTATCGCAACCTGGATGTAGAGCAGATCGGCAGTGTCTACGAGGCCTTGATGGGCCTGGAGCTGGGCCGCGCCACCACCGACGCCTTCCGCTTCCGCTCCGGGGTGGTGCTGCAGCGCTGGGAACTCGAAGAGGCGGCCTCGCCGCTCCTGAAGGTGGCGGAGGCGGCGGGGGTGAAGACGGCAGAGGTGGAGAAGAAGTGGAAGAATGCGGCTTTTGATACCGAAGGCTGGCTGGCTTCCCTGGCACCCTTTTTGGACAGCGACGCGCCCTTGATCCAGGCCCACAGCCTGTTTTTGCAAGCGGGCTCCGACCGCCGGGGCAGCGGCTCGCACTACACCCCGCCCGCGCTCACCGGGCCGATTGTGGCGCGTACACTATCGCCGCTGTTGGGCAACGAGCCAACATCCACGCAGATTCTTTCCCTGCGCATCTGCGACCCGGCCATGGGCTCCGGCGCCTTCTTGGTGGAGGCCTGCCGCTACCTGGGGCGGCGCCTGTTGGAAGCCTGGGGCCGCGAGGGCCACGTTCCCGCCGATGTCGCGGCCGATCCGCTGCTCCTGGCGATGCGCCGTGTTTCTGAGAGCTGCTTGTATGGGGTTGACAAAAACCCCTTTGCGGTGAACCTGGCGCGGCTGTCGTTGTGGCTGGTCACCCTTTCGCGCGAGCTGCCCTTCACCTTTGTGGACCACGCCCTTCGCCCGGGCGATGCGGTGGTGGGCCTGAGTGCGCAGCAGATCGCCGAGCAGGATCTGAGCGGCAAGAACCGGCAACTGCCCCTGGTCTTTATGCGTGCGCTCAAAAAGGCGGAGCGGATCCGGAGCGACATCCACAAGCCCAGTCTTTTTGCGGGCAGTGGCCACATTCCCTGGAAGGAGCGGGCCAAGCTGGTGGAGGCCGCACGGGACGAGGTGCAGGCCGAGCGCAAGGCGGGCGATCTGCTGATCGCCGCCGTCTGGCCTGCGGGCACGGCCAAGCAGCAGAAAGGGAGGATGGAGGAGGTGAAGGGTCGTCTCTTCTCCTGGCTCTCCCAGGGGGATCCCACCCTGCCCCTGGGCGAAAGTGCGGAGGCCCTTTTGGCGGCCCTGCCGATGATCCCATTTCACTGGGAGCTGGAGTTTCCCGAGGTATTTTTGCGGGAGAACGGCGGCTTTGATGCGATCATTGGGAATCCGCCATTTGGTGGAAAGAACACCATTCTGGCCCAGAGCGGGGAGAATTACATCAAGCTGCTTCAACCCAAATTTCGCAATCCCCGCCAGCCCCCGGCGCGTTTCTGCTCCGGGAGGGCGGCACAGGGGTATGGCGACACCAAGACACCCGC
>JBEIQS010000183.1:0-11697 GCA_040376425.1 Alphaproteobacteria bacterium
ATCATGTATCATGTATCATGTATCATGTATCATGTATCATGTATCATGTATCATGTATCATGTATCATGTATCATGTATCATGTATCACGCATCATGTATCATCCAAGACCCGCTGTACCCGTGCGATGACGCCGGCCCAATCTCCCGGGGCTTCCTGGCGGAAGATGCGCATGGTGGGGTACCACGGGGTTGTGGGGCCGGTGGAGCCCCAACGCCAGTCGGGATGGGCGGGAAGCAGCAGCCAGACCGGGCAACCCAGGGCTCCGGCGAGGTGCGCCAGGGCCGTGTCGGAGGTGAGGAAGAGATCCAGCGTGGAAAGCAGGGCTGCACTGTCCAAGAATGCGCCTTCGGCGTCCAGATCGGGCCATTCCTCCACACCGGCAGGGACGGGCTCCCCCCGTTGGAGGGCGATCCACCGCCGATCGGGATGGTGCAGCAGGGGGGCAAAGAAGTGGGAGGGGACAGAGCGCTGCGCGTCGCCCTTGTAGCTCCGACTTCCCTGCCAGTTCAGGCCGATCTGAAGACGCTTTTTCCGGCCAAGGCGCAAACGGATTCGCTGCTGCCGCTCCGGATCAGGGTGCAGATAGGGCCCGGTTGCGGGGGGCCACAGCCCCATGGAGGGGGCAGAGAGCAGCGGAATTGCGGCGTCGGCCACCGGCCAACCCGCGCTGCGGGGCACCACCTGCGCCGCGTAGCCCTTCAGCAGCGGCACCAGAGGGTCCTGCACCCGGAAGATCAGATGTTTTACTTTTTCAGATAGAGGCTGTAGAAAGCGAAGAAACTGAAATGTATCACCAAGGCCCTGCTCGGCGTAGACCACCAGTCGCTCCACCCGCTCCCCATTCCAGGCCGGCAACGGCGAGGGATCGATGGCAAAGCCGGGCAGCGCGCGCCGCGCCTCGTAGTGCTGCCAACCTTCGGTCCACCGCTCTTGCCTCAGCAGCAATAACGCAAGGTTCCACCTTGCTTCTACCTGCACCGCGGACTGCGACAGCAGCGGGCGCAATTGGCGCTCGGCCTCCGCCCACCGCCCCAGGTCGTGGAGCGTTGTTCCCAGGTTCAAGGCAGCTTTCAAATGTCCGGGGGCAAGGGCGACCGCCCGCTGGAGCGGCTCCAAAGCAGCCCCGGCATCGCCCCGCTTCAGCCGCAGGGTTCCCAGGTTGAAATACAATTCTGCCTGCTGCGGAGCCAGGCGGATAGCCTCTCCCAAGCAGGTCTCGGCCTCCCCGTGCCGCCCCAAGGCAGCGAGTGCCGTCGCCAGGTGCGCCCGGTGCCGAAACTCGGCCCCCTCCTCCTCTATCGCCCGCCGAAAATCAGACTCTGCCGCCCCAAAAGCGTCGGTGTCCATCCGCAGGCGCCCCAGCAGATCCCAGGCCGCAGCCGCCCGTGCTCCCCGCCCCTGAACCCTCAGCTCCTTCTCCAAAAGTGCAATCGCTTCCTCTCCTTCTCCCGCGGTCCGGAGCAGCTCCGCCAACCGCAGCGGGTCCGCCTGCGTTGCGAGCCCCAACAGCCCGGCCTCCTCCACCCCCAGCCGCCGCTGCACCAACCCCAACAGCACCGCCACGGCCGGATCGAGCGCGGCCGAAAGCAGGCCCAGATAGGCCGCCTTGGCCCCCGGGAGCTTTCGATCCCGATGCAGCTTCAAAGCCGTCATTAGCGCAGGGGACACCCAAAACTCCGAAAAGGAACCGATTGCCGGCCCCGTGGCATAGCCCGGCCCCGCGCCCCTCACCACCGGTTATGGAGCAACGTGGAGGTTAGACATGCGACGCTGGTCCTGGCTGTTGTTGTTCTGGGGAGTAGGCTGTGTAGGAACACCCAAGCCGGACTCGGAGACCGACGCCGACGGGGACGGCATCCTCGCCACGGAGGACTGCGACGATGCGGATGCCACGGTGGGCGGCCCCTCCACCTGGTACACCGATGCGGATGGGGACAGCTTTGGTGCAGATGCGAGCGCCGTGGTCGCCTGCGTGACCACGGGTGTGGTCGGGGTGGGGGGCGACTGTGACGACAGCGACCCGGCCACCTACCCGGAGGCGGAAGAAAACTGCGAAGAGGAAGTCGATCGCAACTGCGACGGCAGCCTGGCCTTCGAAGATGGCGATGGAGACGGCTTTGCGGCCTGTCTGGAGTGTGACGACGGCGACCGCAGCATCAACCCCTCCGCCGACGAACGTTGTAACGGCGTAGACGACAACTGCGACGGCCAAACCGACGAGGAGGCCACCGACGCCCCCACCTGGTACCCGGACGAGGACGGCGATGCGTTCGGGACGGAGACCGGCGCCCTCCAAAACTGCGCGGGCCCCGCAGGCTATTCCTCGGAGGCGGGGGATTGTGACGACGCCCGCGCCAACGTGAACCCCGACGCGGTGGAGACCTGCGCCACCCCCTACGACGACGACTGTGACGCCGACAGCAACGAGCTGAACGCGGACCGATGCGAGAGCTGGTACGAGGATCTGGACGCCGACGGCTACGGGGGTGTGGCGGAGGCTTGTCTTTGCGAAGCAACCCGGGTCTATACCACCACCGATGGCGGGGACTGTGACGACGCAGCGATTGCCATAAACCCGGGGGCCACCGAAGACTGTTCCACCGCCGAAGACGACAACTGCGATGGCGCCGCGGACGCGGTCAATGCGTCGGGCTGCACCGACTGGGTGGTGGATGCCGATGCCGACGGCTACGGGGGCGGTAGCAGCCAGTGTACCTGTGAGCCTTCTGGGAGCTATACCGCCACTACTTCGGATGACTGTGACGACAGCGTAGCGACTGTCTCCCCCGCAGCCACGGAGGACTGCGCCACCACCGTCGACGACAATTGCGACGGTCTGACCGACGCAACCAATGCGCTGAACTGTAGCGATTGGTATGGGGATGGCGACGGCGACGGCTGGGGCGCAGGCAGCAGCCTGTGCACCTGCTCCGCCCCGGCGGGCTACCCGGCGAGCGACAACCTGGACTGCGACGATGGAAACCTGGCGATAAGCCCGGATCAGACCGAAGACTGCTCTACGACGGCCGACGACAATTGCGACGGCGGGAACAACGACGTGGGTGCGATCGCCTGTATGGACTACTACCTCGACTCCGACGGAGACAGCTACGGGGATGCCTCCTCCCAATGTACCTGCATTGCAACGGGCAGCTACAGCGCCACCAACATGGATGACTGTGACGACGGTACAAGCGCCGTTAACCCAGCGGCCACGGAAAGCTGCGCCACCACGGCAGACGACGACTGCGACGGCAATACCAACGAAGTGAATGCCGACGCCTGTACCAACTACTACCCCGATGGGGACGGCGATGGCTACGGAGACGGGGTGGCCACCTGCACCTGTTCGGGTGGGAGCGGTACCAGCACGGCGAACACCGACTGTGACGACGCAGACAGCACCGTACACCCGGGTGTGTCGGAGACCTGTAGCAACGGAATCGACGACAACTGTGACGGCAGCGTCAATAGCTGTGAACCCACCGATACCGCACTTGCTACCGGAACCATTCTATACACGGGCGAGCGCGCCGACGATGCTTCCGGCAGTGTCGCCATGGTGGGCGACGTGACCGGGGACGGCTACGACGACATGTTCGTGGGCGCCCCTTACAACGACGACGGCGGCCAGGACATGGGAACAAGCTACCTGATCAAGGGAAGCGCATCCCCCCGCTCGGGCGCCCTGTCCAGTGCCGTACAATTTATGAACACCTATGCTGCCGGCGGGCTCTACAGCGGCCATGTGGTGGCCGCAGCCGGCGACGTCGACCAGGACGGCTACGCCGACATGCTGATGGGTGGTGACGGCCAATACAGCTTCTTGATCCGGGGGAGTGCCACGCCCACCTCCGGCTATACCACCACCGCAATCCGCTGGTCTGGCCCCACCAATTCGGATGAGGCGGGCGATGCGCTCGCCGGCGGCGGGGATGTGAACGACGATGGCCACCCCGACGTCCTGGTGGGCGCATGGTCTGGGGATACCGCCTCCTCCAATGCGGGGTCGGTCTATGTCATTTTGGGGAGCAGCAGCCCGGCGTCGGGGAGCTTGACGGGGAATGTCGTCTACTCCGGTGAAAACCAGAACGACTACCTTGGCTATTCTGTCGCAAACGTTTGGGACGTGGACGCGGACGGCCTGGACGACATGCTCTTGGGTGCCATCGGCAACGACGATGGGGCCAGCAGTGGCGGAGCCGCCTACCTGATGTTTGGTGGGAACAACCTGGCAAGCAGCACGGTCGCCGGACAGGTGCAGTATTGGGGAACCACCTATCGGGACGAAAGTGCCTACGTCGCCGGGCCCGGGGACGTGAACGGCGACGGCTACGCCGACATGCTCATCGGTGGGCCGGGCGTGGATGCCGGTGCTACAGATGGTGGTGCGATCTACCTGATCTATGGGAGCACCTCGCCCTCCTCCCACAGTCTGGCCACCTACGACGGCCGCATCTTGGGAGACAGCACCAACCTGGGCATCGGAGACAGCCTCGCCGCTGCGGGCGACGTGAACGCCGACGGTCTTGCGGATGTGGTCTTCGGTGGCAATTACTCCACGACGGGGGCCGGGTATCTGGTATTGGGGAGGGCCAGCCTTGGTACCGTCTACGCCAGTGCTGCGGATGCGCGCTACACCGGCGAGCAGGCGAGCGATGTGGCCGGAGCCTTCGTGGGCGGCGGCGGAGACGTGAATGCCGACGGCTACGATGACCTGTTGATCGGTGCACCGGGCAATGACGACGGGGCCTCCAGTGCAGGGACCACCTATCTGGTCTTGGGGATTGGGTTGTAGCTCCGGGGACCATGTATCACTCGTGCGGATGATACATGAGTAGATTGTATCATCAGTCTCGTTGTAGCATCTGTGTTTTGGTGATACATCTAGCCGAAACTACCTACTGGCGGCACCGCAGCACCGGCTTCGCCAGCCGCCCGATCAACGCCATCGGAAGTCCGGGGCTACGGCTGGCCGCTTCCACACCGCCCAATGCCTCCACCTGGTCCGCATTCCACAACATCAACTCAAATTCCACCCTGCGGACCCGCCGTCTCAGCTCTTCTTCCGACGCTACCCCCTCCCGCATCGCCAGCACTGCCTCCGCCAGCAGCCGGCGGAAAAGGGGCTGTGCAGCTTCAGGAACTTCGGCGGGCACCCCCTCGACATCGATCTGGCCCCGGTAGCCGACCGCCGACCGCAGACCGCAACGGATCGCCACATTGAGGAGGCGATCATCCTCCGCACAGGCGCAAGCATACAGCCACTTCTCCGCAAGTAAATACAGGTTTTGCCCATCCAACACCCGCTCCTGACCATCATGCAGGCCGTCCTGGCTCCCATGACAGAAGGCCGCGAGTCCCTCCCCCACCTCCACCAGCTCCACCTGTAGGGCAGCCCGCCCCGACAGCTCGGTCGCCCGCCGGACCTCCAGCCCTCGCTGCTCCAGCTCCTGCCACAACCACACAGCCAGCCACCGCGCCCCCACCGTCCGTAGCTGGATCGGTGGCGCATAGACCACGATACTCATCCCTTTCTCCGGCGATGGGCCAGCGCCTGCACCGCACGGACGGCGGACCAGTGGACATCCTGCAGGTAGTCTTCCACCACCGACGTGGATCGTCCCGGCGGACGGGCCGGCTCGTCGATGAGCAGATCAATCATCTCTTGCGCGGAGTATTCCTTGCCGTCCACGCCCACAAATACCACCTCCTGTTGCGACATGCTGCGCAACACATCCAGGAGGATGTGACGGGTTGGACCAGGCTCATACAGGTGCACCCGATCGATGTCCGCGAGGTTCGTCCGACGCTCCACCCGGGTTCCCTGCTGCGGGTCACGGCTCACCTCCCAATAGCCCGTGGGATCCAGGTCGAAGAGGTTACTGTGGGTGGCAACAAAGAGCTGCTGCACCATTCCCTCCGAAACGGCGCGGCGAAGCAACTGCCGCAATTCCAAGCCCGCACCGCGCGCATACAGGTGCGCCTCGGGCTCTTCGATACCTACCACATCCGTGCCCATCAGCAAAATGTATGCTAAAATACAATAGAGCTGCTGGATGCCCAAACCCGCGAATTGCAGGCGGATGGCCTGATCATTCTGTACTTCTTGGAGATCGTACTGGTCGGTCGCGGGATCGTGGATGGCTTCGAAGGGAGGCCGGTGCAGCGGGGCGCCCTCCAATAGTTGATGGAGCTGGGCCAACCGGCGTCGGATCACCCGATCGGGGGTCATCTGTGCCTGGATCACCGCTCTTTTGAGGAGCCCTTCTTGGAGCAGCTCCGGGATCGGGATGGAACGACGTGGATCATCTGCCGCTTTTTCGGTGTGTAGCGTCCGTACTGCGGGAACAATCTGCCAGAGGTGGGCGGCGAGGTCTTTAATCATATCTCGCCCACTCAACCGTGCGGCCTCCAGAGTACCGGACAGAGTGCCAGGACCCGTGAGGCTTGCCTTCAGTCTTGCGGCATATGCGGCCTGAGCACGAAGCTCATCCGGCCCCAAAAGATCTTCCCACTTTCCAGTCAGCCAAAATGCAAAATTGAGCATACTTGGCCCGACAACATCCAGTATAAACCTCCCATCCCTCCACACGGTAATTGCAAGCCGTACCTGCGTCGGAAAGGCAAAAGCTCCCACACTTCGCGGTTTCAAACCGTCGACCATCGCCACAACCCGGATGGGCGCCATGCCGCTGGAATAGTTAAAATCCTCGCGCTCCAACGCGATCACCCCTTCTTGCGCCGCCTCCAGCCCCCGCACCAGCAACTTCAGAGCCTCCAACACATTCGACTTGCCGGCACCGTTGGGACCGTAAAAGACCACAAAGTCCCCCAGGTCGCGCATTTCTACCTTCTGAATGCTCCGAAAATTCTCAATACTCAGGGAGGTGATCTTCATCCCCCCCGGTTAGCCCGGGACATCGTGGGCGGCAACCACCCCCAGCCCCACTGCTAATTCCCTGCCGCCAAAAAAGAAAACAACGCATCCACTGCCGGAGATCGCTCCCCGGCGCGGATGGCCACCTTCAGCTCGCGCACCGCCCAAGCGTCGGCCAGCGGCAGCACCACCCCCCGGAAGGGGCGCAGGGCTGCGGAGGCGGGAACCACCGATACCCCAGCACCTACCTCTACCATCCGCAGGATGGCGTCGAAGCCGCGCAGGCGCATGGTGAGGCGCAGTGGCCGGCCCAGGCGCTCCGCCACCGCCGACAGGAAGGACTGCATGCCCGAGTGTTCATCCAAGCCGATAAAACGCTCCCCGAGGATTTCTGTAAAGGCGACCTGGGACAAGGCGGAAAGCCGATGCCCCGGGGGCAGCACCAGCACCAGCCGGTCCGAGCGGAAGGGCGCCAACACCAGCCCGTCCAAAGCCAGGTTCCCGGCCAGGATCGCCACGTCCGCCCGCCGCTCGCGCAAGGCGCGGGCACCTTCGGGACTCCGACACTCCTCCAAGAGCAGCTCCACCTCGGGCCACTGGCTCAAAAACTGGCTGAGCGGCACGGGAAGGTGCTCGGTAATCGCCACCGTCGTCGCGACGAGACGCAGCTCCCCCATCGGCCGCTGCTGCACCTGCTCGCGAAGCTGCCCCAAGGCGGCCAGTAGCGGTCGTACCCGACGCATCAGGAGCTCGCCCGCGGCGGTCGGGCGCACCCCACGCGCGTGTCGCTCCAGGAGAATCACCCCCATCTGCTCCTCCAACCTCGATATTCTGGCAGAGAGTGCCGTCAGTGCAAGGTGTACGCGACGCGCGGCGGCGGTCATCGAGCCCGCCTCCACCACAGCCACAAACAGGCGCAGGTCGTCGGTCTCAGGGAGCGGGCTGGCAGCAAGCATTCGTTTTCCACGAAGGGTCGCTGCGGATCATAGTCAGGGCGCCTGGGACAGCGAGCAGCTACCATAGCAAAGGAAAGAGGAAGCAAGCTGGTTGTAGCATAGCTTACTCTCAGGAGCCCCCATGTCCCTGCTTTCAGCAATCCTCCCCTCCACACGCAGGGTGGAGACGGGTGTGTGGATGGCAGCGCTCTCCGCGACGGCCTTTGCCGCCAAGTCGGTGCTGGTAAAGCTGATTTTTCAGCACGGTGTGGACCCACTGACCCTGCTGTGCCTTCGTATGGTGTTGAGCCTGCCGGTCTTCCTGGTGATGGGGTTGCGCGGACCGCCGCTGGCCCGCTCGGACTGGGGGAAGCTGGTGGGACTGGGGGCACTGGGCTACTATCTGGCCGCACTCCTTGATTTTGAGGGACTCAGCCACATTTCGGCGGGGCTGGAGCGACTGGTCCTGTTCACCCACCCCACCCTGGTGGTGCTCTTGGGCTGGCTCTGGCTGAAACGCCCGGTTCCTCCAGGGCTACCCCTGGCGCTGGCCCTGAGCTGGGGTGGGATCCTCCTCGCCGTGGGGCCGGAGCTTCGCGGTGGTGAACCCACCGAAGTGGCCATCGGGACCGGTCTGGTCTTTGCGAGTGCCCTGGCCTACTCAATCTACCTTCTCAAAGGCGGAGAGTTGATGGTACGCCTGGGTGGACTTCGGGTGAGCGCCATCGCCACCAGCATCGGGACCGGCCTGTTGTTGGGGCACCTGGGACTGCGCGGCGACCTGGATAAATTATGGAGCCAGACCGCGGAGGTCTACGCCCTCACCCTGCTTTTGGCCCTGGGGGCCACGGTGCTGCCCGTGCTGCTGTTGGGTGAGGCGATCTCCCGCATCGGGCCGGCGCGCTCTGCCGCGATCGGCACGGTGGGGCCGGTGGTCACCCTGGGATTGGGTTGGTTACTCTTGGGAGAGTCGCTGGAGTGGGTGCAGGCATTGGGGGCCGTGCTGGTGTTCGCGGGGGTGTGGAAAGTGGCCCGCCCGGCCTAGGCAATAAGTCCGCGCTGCTCCAGAAATTGGAGGATCCGGGGCGGGATCTCGGCGGCGTGCCCCACCAGCCCCGCATGGGTGGCAAGGGGATACTCCTCATACTCGGCCCCGGGGATCGCCGAGGCGATCTTCCGCCCCAAGCCGGGGCGAACAAAAAGATCCCGGCCCCCGCTCAGCACCAGGGTAGGCACGGAGATGTGGGGCAGCAGATCAAAGGCGTCGTGGTCCTGAAGACCGAGGGTCAAGGCACGGAAGGTGGGGGCGTGAATGGTACCCAGGTGGCTGTACCAGTCGGCAAAATCGGCATGGGCGATGTGGGGCTCAAACATGCCGATCACCTGTGCCCCACGATGCACCACCGTGGAAAGCCGAGCTCCCACCGCAAGATTGGCGGCAAAGGCAGACTCCGGCACCCGCCGTAGGATGCGGTGCAGCACCTTCCCGGCGCGTGGCTCGGCGGCCCCGTCAAACACCTTGCCGGCCCCACCCAACACGCTGACCAGGCCAGTCACCCGCCGCGGCATTCGCCGCCATGCCTCAAAAACCACCTGTGAACCCATTGAATAGCCCAGGAAGGCCGCCCGCTCCACCTGGACGGCATCCAGCACACGCTCCAGGTCCGCCGCCAGATCGGCCACCGTGAGCTGGTGCAGATCGCGTGCCGGCTGGCTCCGCCCATGCCCGCGATAGTCCCAGGTCACCACTTTGGCGCGACCCTGCAGGCTTTTACGGAGGGCCTTCCATTGGAAAGAATCGTTGGCAAGGCCATTGGAGAGGACCACCGCCGGCCCCTCGCCTTCCACCTCTACATGCAGCTCGGCGCCATCCACAGCAGGTGTAAACATGCCCCTAAGCTGCACACCTGCCAACGGAAGGTCAAGCTCCTTCGCCTACTTGCAGGGGTCGCCGGCCACGCGACCGCCGCCATCCAGCGGCATACCACCGATCGGCCGGTTCATCAGTGCCGCATTTACGAGCTCGATCCGAATGTTCTGCGCGCGCCCCTCGGCCGTGGAAGGATCTGCGACGGGCTTGTTGGGGCCAAAGCCGACCGGCAGCAGGCGGCTGCAGGCGACCCCTTTGGACACCAGCCAGCGGCTGACCGCCAGCGCACGGGCTTCCGAGAGTGCCTGATCCTCGGCGTGGCCCTCCACCCGCAGCGTACTGACGTAGCTCTTCTCGGCGAGGTAGCTCACCACCGCCGAAAGAGATCCTTCGGACTCCATTTTGATGGTAGCAGCGCCAGTCTCGAAGAGCACAGGCCCTGCAAGCAGCAGGCGGTTGCCATCCAGGGTGACCCCGGCGGACTGAGCATAGAGCAGGGTGGAGAGGAGGAGCGAGAGCATGAACATCCAGGAAGAAGCAGATAATAGCTAGAGGAGTCGGCAGCAGCAACCATCGGGGAAGGCTCCGCGCCGCCACCTCCGCCCCCGGCCGCCTCCAAAGGCCCGACGATACATCGCCAAAAATCATTGAAGCATCAAATCTTCTTTGATACATGATACACGATGAATCGCGTCAGCCTCGGCTCTCTGCTACCCTGCGCTGGTACCCTTCAGGAGCAAAATGTCTCTCAAAATGGAAGATTTGGTGGTGGGCACCGGGACCGAGGCCAAGGATGGCAGCAGCGTGACCGTCCACTACACCGGCTGGCTGACCGACGGGAAGAAGTTCGACTCCTCCCACGATCGGGACGAGCCCTTTGCCTTTCGGATCGGCAAGCGCATGGTGATCCGGGGCTGGGATCTGGGTGTCAAAGGCATGAAAGTGGGCGGCAAGCGCAAGCTGACCATCCCCTCGGAGCTGGCCTATGGCGATGGCGGCTATCCCGGCCTGATCCCGCCACGGGCAACGCTCGTCTTTGAGGTGGAGCTGTTGACGGTGGGATGAGGAGCGGCAATGATACATCTGATACATTGTAGTGAAACATACAATGTATCAGATGTATCCAGCGCGGATCGCTCAGCCCATTGGTGAGCAGATTTCGATCAAGAATCCATTGTTGTCCCGGACGTAGCTGACGAGCTGGCCCCAGGGTTTGGCCACCGGTGCCAGGATCGGGGTCGCACCGGCGGCCACCGCTCGCTCAAAGCCGCCGGCGACATCCTCCGTGACAAAACCCACTTCGATCCCCGGAGGATCTCCTTCAACGGTAACGGTCTGGAAGCGCACGCCGTTGCCGGCCGCCACCTCCAAGGACACAAAACCCAGGCGGGTTTCACCGCTTTTCAGCTCGGCGTAGCTGTGGCTTTCGTGCAGAAAGGCCCGCTCCAGACCGAAGGCCTTTTCGTAAAAAGCCAGGGTGGCGGGCACGTCGGAGACATAGAGGAGGGTGTAGCCGAATTTCATGAGGGCCTCGGGGAGCGCCGAGACTATCCTTTGTGGGCGGGAAAGGATAGAAGGACGGGGGGAGAGACTCACTTGAGCTTCAAGGCAGCCATTCTGAGTTTGGAATTTCAGCAATTCCGTCGATGGCAAGGTAAGAAGCTGAGTTTTTTGGGGCCGGATGAGCAGCCTCTTCCGCTGGTTGTACTGGCAGGGCCGAACGGGAGCGGGAAAACTTCAGTGCTGGAGGCGATCCTTCTCGGATTGGGGCGAGCGGACCTAATCGTACGCGACCTGCCCGCCGAGGATCGGGAGCGGTTTCCGAGGGGGAGGTTGGGGCCGACGGAGAGTTTGGGCATGCAGATTCTCCTTTGGGAAAATGGACCCGTCCACCCGCCCGCTCGACTCAGTGGTATCCATAGCTCTGCCGGTGCCGACTGGGGCCGACACATCCCGCTGGGGAGAGCGATCCTCGACGATCAGGCAAGCCAAAAATGGGATATTGTTGAA
>JBEIQS010000235.1:0-8646 GCA_040376425.1 Alphaproteobacteria bacterium
GAGCGCCTGGGGCTGCCCTGGTGGGCGGGCGGGGGAGCGCTGCGTTTGGGCGGACCGCTGCTGTGGGGCGGCTTTTCGGGGATGGAGCTCGGTGTGTGTGGGCGGGCGCTGCTGGGGGTGTTGGAGGGGCTGCAGCGCCGGTTGGAGGGGGAGGCCGCGCGGGATTTCCCGCTGTGGGTGGCGCTCTTGGCCCTGTCCCGGCCGGAGGGAATTTTTGTGGGTGGCCTCGCCGTGGTGCTGCTGACCGTGCATCTGCGCAAGGTGCCGATGGATGCGGTGCTGGGCAGCCTGGGCGGGCTGATCCTCCCGCTGTTGAACTACAGCCGCACCGGCCTGTGGGTGGGCAGTTCGGTGCTGGCCAAGCAGATCCCCCGCGCTCCACAAGCCGCAGATGTGTCGACCACAGATTTCGTGTGGAAGGAGCTTATCTGGGATACCTATGGAACCTATTTCTTCGGATATTTTGGTCTGTTGATTCTGGTACTGGCGGGCTGGGGCGCTTGGGAGTGTAGTACAGATCACAAAAAGCGCCCGCTGCTGGCATTTTGGGGGGGCGCCTTCCTGCTGCCGCTGATCGGGATGGCCATGACCGTTCCTGCGGGTGTGAACCTGAACCGCTACCTGATGCCCGGTCTGGCCTTGCTGCTGCCCATGGCCATGGTGGGAGCCCGGAAGGCACCGGCGCTGTTTTTGTTGGGGCTGCTGCCTTCGGTGCCGGGCTGGGCGCAGATTTTGGGGCGCAGCGCGAGCGACATCCGCAACCACCATGTAGCGGCGGCGCGGTGGCTGGGGGCCCATGCGCCCGACGGCCGCATCGCGGTGAACGACGCGGGCTTTGTCCCCTTTCTGACGGGAAAACCGATCCTGGACATGGAAGGCATTGTGTCCATGCGGGCGCTGCCCTATGCGCAGGCGGGCGAAGGCAGCCTGTTGAGTCTGCTCTTGAAAGAAAAGCCTGTTTTGATGACAATTTTTCCTTCCTGGTATCCCAGCTTGAGCCGGTCGGGCGCGCTGGAGATCCTGTGGTCCTCTACCCTGGTTCAACGGACCGTTTCCGGGGCCAACGAGCTGGTGATCGCCCGCCCCCGGTGGGAGCTGTTGGAGAGTGGCGCCACCGCTCCCAGTCTGGCGGAGGGTGAAAAAATATGGGACATGCTGGATGTTTCGGATTTGGACTCGGAGTTCTTGCATCGCTATCAACACAGCGATGCACCGATAGTGGCGGGCCGGGCCAACCGGATTCTGACCGGCTTGGATAGCCAAGAGCGCAGGTTGATCGATGGGGTTCGCCGCCACTATGATACCGTGGCCTTTGAGATGAACCGCCCGCCGGGGAGCAGCGGGTTGGGCCGACTGGTGCTGCGGATGGGCAGCAGTGCGTCGCCGGTGCGGCTGAAGATCCGGCTGGGCGGGGTGGTAGCCGGTTGGAACCTACCGGCGGTGGCCGAAGATCGCTGGGTAGAAGCCAGTCTTCCGCTGCGGGCCGATCCGGGAGAGCAGTTGTTGGTGGACTACTGGGTGGAAGAGTCAGCCCCGGGGCCAGGCGGGGGACTGGCCACGGCGCGCTGGTGGTGGGTGGGAGATGGTCCGTAGTCTCTGGGTTTTTCTGGGTGCGCTGCTGCTTTGTCTGCCTGCGTGGCTGCGGGGTGAGCTGATCGGCTCATCGGGGGGCGAGCTGTACGGGCACGCCTGGGTGATGGGCTGGGTGGCAGAGGCCTGGCCGGCGCTGCCGCTGGGCACCGAGCTGGCCGTGGGCGCGGCGGAGCGCGCGGTGATCGATCCACTGCCGACCTGGATTTTTGCGGGTCTGTCCCTGGTGATCGGTACAGTGCATGCCTGGAACCTGCGGGTGCTGCTGTCGCTGTGGCTGGTGGGTGTGGCGTTAGGCAGGTTGGGCGCTCTTTTTGCGAGGGAGGATCGGTGCTTTGCGGTGGGGGCGGCGATGGGCCTGGCCATGCCCTCGCTGCTTGGTTCGGTGATCAGCGGGTTGACCGAGGATTTTTCGTGGGGTCTGGCCCTGTGGGGCTTGGGGGACCTGTATGAAAAACGTCCGGTACGCGGCGGGATTTGGTTGGGGCTTTCGGCTGGTTGTGGGCTGTATCTGGCGTGGATGGCGGCGCCGGTGGCGCTGGTGATCGGGCTGTGGCGGCTGCGGGAGGCGCCCCTGCGGTGGGTGGGGGGCGGGCTGCTGGCGCTGGGGCTGGCCGGGCTGTTTGCGCTGCCCTTTCGGGATCGGCTCACGACGGATCAGCCGGACTTCGGGCAGCACCGGGTGCAGGAAGAGCCGCTTTGGCGGCTGAACCCCTGGAAGGGCAGCGATTTGGCCTCCTACGGGATGCCGGGAAAGCAACGGGCCGAGGTGGGGGGAGAGGAGGCCATGATCCGGCAACACCCCAGCTACCTGGGCTATGGGGCGTTGGCCCTGTCTGTAGCCGGAGGTCTGCATCCGGTGGGTCTGGGGCTTGTGGCCTGTGTGGTGGTGGGGGCGGGCGAGGATCTCTCCTGGATGGGCAGCCCACTGAACATCAAAAACCCCTTCTGGAAAGCACTGAAGTGGGTTCCGATGGGGGACCGGTGGCACCACGGCGGTCGGCTGCTGATCCTGGGGCACAGCCTGCTGGCGCTGCTGGCGGCGCGCGGGCTGCGATGGGTGGGGCGGCCGGCGCTGTTTCGGTGGGTACCTTTTGTGCTTTTTGCCGAGTACCTGCTGCTGTCTCCGGCGGTGGTTCCCCTCCCCGGCACCCCGGTTCAAAGCCCGGAGATCTACGGCCGCCTGAGCGGTCTGCCGGAAGCTCCGGTGGTGGTCCTGGGTGCGGCGGGTCCGGGCATTCATCCGCAGAAGCTCTTTTTTGACCAGCGGGCGCATGGACGGCGGCTGCTGCACGATCCCGATCGGCCGGGACCGCCGCCGCGCAAACTACCCCGTGGCACGGTGGTGGTGGCCCTGGGCGCGCCCGAGAGTCCCTTCCGGCAGGAGAGTCTCGAAAAATGGGGCCCGCCAGCGGTGGAAACCACCGACGGAGCCGCATGGTGGCGCCCCTGATGGCAGCGCGCGGCCGCCTGGTCCCCCTGTCCCTTCCCCCGGATTCCCGTTAGACTGCGGCCCTCACGAGGGCTCTGCATGTACCACGACTTCCTGATTCTCGGTGGCGCCGGCCTGGTCGGCTTTCAGGTGTGCCGCCAGATCGTTCTTCAGCTTTCGCCCCGCCGAATTGTGGTGGCCTCGCTGCTGGAACAGGAAGCGACGGTGGCCTGTGCCAAGCTGGAGCGGGAGTTCGGGGATACGGTGGCATTTGTGCCCGCCTGGGGCAATCTTTTTGTACCCAAAGAGCTTGCCACCCAACCGCGCGCACAGATCCTGGGCGATGCGGTGACCCGGCAGAAGCTGCTGCACGCAGTCTACGACGACTATGAGGCCGCCTACCGGGGGAATCACCTGGTCCACTTGGTGCGCACCCACCGGCCAGAGGTGGTGGTGGACTGCGTGAACACGGCCACCGGCTTCTCCTACCAGGACGTGTTTGATGGCGCCGCGAAAGTACGGGGCTGGATCAAGGGGGATACTTTTGACTCCAAGGGGGTCAACGACCTGGAGACCTTTTTGCTGTCGCAGTCGGTGCCGCAGCTCATCCGGCATGTGCGCTTTCTTCACCAGGCCACCTCGGAGTACGGAACCTCTGTCTACATAAAGGTCGGTACGACCGGCACCGGCGGAATGGGGATGAATATCCCCTACACCCACTCGGAGGATAAGCCTTCCCACAAGCTGTTGGCCAAGACTGAGGCGGCTTTTGGGCATACGGGGCTGCTGTTCCTGCTGGCGCGAACCCCGCACGCGCCCATTGTGAAGGAGGTCAAGCCCGCCGCGATGATCGGCTATCGCGCGGTGCAGGTGATGGAGGCGAAGGACAAACACAACAGCTCCGATCTGTACCAGCCCAAAGAAGTGGGCGTGGAAGGCGGAAGTCTGAACCTGCGCGAAGAGGACGCGGCCTATGCGCGTGCCGGGCGCCTGCGGGTGCCGGTGGTGGATACGGGCGAAAATGGTGTGTTTACCCGTGGCGAATTTGCAGCGATCACCGCGCTGGGCCAGATGGAGTATGTGACTCCTGAGGAGATCGCCCGCACTGTGGTGCTGGAGATTCGTGGCGCCAACACCGGCCAGGACACCATCTCCGCGCTGGACGGTGCGGTGATGGACCCCAGCTACAAGGCGGGTCTGGTGCGGAATGTGGCTCTCTCTGACTTGGTTTCCGCTGAAAAGTCCAGCGGCATCCAATCGGTGGCGCTGGGCCGCCTGGGGCCCCCGGAGCTGTCCAAGTTGCTCTTTGAAGCGGAGCTGTTGCGGCAGAGCTGCAAGACCTTGGACGGCGTGATCGCCACCGAGGATCCGGCCGAGCTTTCCGCGCGCTGTGTGGCGGCCCTGGAGAGCAGCGGTGTGCAGAAGACCGCGCCTTCCATCGGGATTCCCATCCTGCTGCCCGAGGGCAAAAAGCTGCTGCGCGGCCCGCGTATCAACGTGCCCGAGCTGGAGGGGCACAGCCACTCCGTGTCTCTGGGCGACGCCACTTCTGTGGACCGCTGGGCCAAAAAAGGCTGGATCGACTTACGTCCGGCCAACATGCGCCTGTGGCAGGATCGCTTCCGCAAGATGCTGCGCGCCCGCGCGGACCTGCGCGAAGAGGGCTCCGCCGCGGCGTCGATCCACAGCTATGTTTCCACCGAATTTGAGATCGGCGAGGTGGTGGCGTGGATCTTCAATAACGAGATGGGGGGCTATCGGGTGAAGTAGGGGGAGACCATGCCCCCGTCCCGACCACGAGCGAAACTCCCACCGGGCCCGCTGCCGGCTCAGGCTGCGCGACTCTCCGGATCCACGGTGCGTTGACCGTCGGACTCCTCGTGCTCGCCGGGATCGCCGGTCGTCGGCGCGGCATGCAGGCGGCTGGCGCCCTTGTGGGCGGATCGTCAGGCCGAGACCGTTAAAGGGCTGTTTGCCAAGCCCCCTCGTCGCTTTCGGAGGATCGGTTAGCCGTGACCGATGGCCATACCAGAACACATCCGCCACGAATTGCTCGACCGACTCGACCGCGCCGGCGCTCATGGTGTCGCCCAGAGCCTCCTTTTGCGGACCGTCACCTTTTCGCTGACCGGCACGCCCGAGGCGGAGGTGAAGGCCGCGCTCGATGCGCTCCGACGTAGCGGAGACGTGAAGCTCGTCGATGGGCGTTGGCGGCGATCCAACACGGACACCGCTCCCCCCGCCACCCCCGCAGCCCTCGGCGCGCTGAGCGATTTCCGTCTCGCCGCCCTCGCGCCGGGGCCCATCACGCTCCGGGTGGAGGTGGAGCCGGGGGTCGAGGCGGACGGCGCCACCTTGGAGGCCAACCTTTCCGCAGCCCTGGTGGCGGCTCCGATCGGCCCGACCGGGGAGCGCCGTTTGGACATCGACGCCGCGATGTTCGAGCGGTTTATGCAGGGAACCGGTGCGACGCACCCCGCCCTGCCCTGCGTCGAGCAGGTCGAGGCCTGTGCCTGGCTGATCAAGAATGCGGAGACGGTCGGTCGGATCATCGGGGAGCTCTTTGCCGAAGACGCCGGTGCGCCCCGCAATGCTCGCCCCGCGGTCGCGGCGCGGCGCGTGGTCGGAGAGTGGGAATTTGCGGTCGCCGAGGTGTACATCCGCGCGCCGATGAGGGGAGGGCCGGGCGGGCCGTCCCACGTGGTCCTCCGCGGCGCCTGCGGCTGGGACGAGGAGCATGGCTTTGCCGTCGAGCTATCGCGCGGCGCCGTCATCACGCACGGCAGCTGGTCTTGTATCCCGCTGCCCTGAGCCTGCGGAAGATCACCGATACACTCGACAGGGACCGGATACCGCGGACAGTCCTCTTCGATTGGGTCAGGGTTCCGGCGCGCTGAAGGTCGGCGTACAATCCAGGACGGTGATGTCCTGGGTGGCGTCCTCGCAAGACAGCTCTGTCTCCCCGAGCGAAACTGTCGTCGGATCCGCGGGCGTGAAAGCGGTGAGCTGTCCGTCGATCTTGCCCAGGTTGCTCGCACAGGTGGAAAAGCCGGCTACTTCGCGCTCAAAGGTGATGTCGACCGCCGGGTAGGGGTCCACAAGGCACTCATCCGGGGAGCCGATGCCCATCATCGCCAGGATCACCATGTCGCGGATGTTGTCCGCCGAGAGATCCGGTACGGCAAGGGTGCCGGTGGTCAGCGTGGTCCAAAGGATGGGCGCGGCCTGCTCCAGGGCGCAGGACTCCGTTGTACCGTCGACGAGGGTCGCGTTCCCTCCCGAACAGGTGCTGGGGACCTGGAAGATCACGGTCGAGGTGGTGTTTGCGGTTTCTCCGCTACAATACACACCCTCCGGGTAGAGCACCGCCGTGGTGTCGGCGTACACGGTGAGGGAGGTCAGCCGAAGTGTGGCGTCCAGCCCGCGGCGGTACACTTTGTCGTGTGTGCTGCCAATCGAGCTGCGCGCCCGGGCGTTCCAATTGACGGTCCCATTGTCGACCGCGATGGAGCAGGTACCCTCGATGAGCTCCTGGACGTCGAGGGAGTCAAGGGACAGGGTCCACGTGTCAACCGAGACATCGGCTTCTGATCCCGGTCCGGGGGTGCTGTAGCAGTCCGCCCGGACGGTGAAGTTCTGGGTGGCGTCGGCGACGAGCACGGGGTCGGCGAAGTCACAGACGGCGAAAGCGGAAGGGGCGAGGAGGAAGGCGAGGAACATGGGACTCCTTGAGTGTTCCTACTGTAGCGCCTCGCCGGTTTGTTTGGAGTACCGCACCGGTATCCGTCGGGTATCAGACTGCGTCCGCCTGGCTTGAAGGTACGCCGGTGCGGCGCGCGCGCCCCACTTCGAGGAGGCGCCGGGAGAGCGTCGCGTCGACGAATTCGGGTCCTGCTCGGGCTTCGAGCGGGTCGTGGCCGAGCTCGGCCTGCAGGTGCTCGAAGGCGGCGCCGTCGGGCTCCCCGGCGGCCCACGCCCGCCACAACAGGAGGTAGGCGCGGCCCGGGGAGTCGCCCGTCGCGAGCTCGACTGCGTAGTGTGCGCGTGCCTCGTCCAGGTCGCCACGACGGTGTGCGCACCAGCCAAGGTAGCGTTTTGCGTGCAGCGCGACGCGCGTCCGGCCGTGTCGCTCGGCCAGCTCCTTTGCCCGCCCGAGGGCCGCCACCGCGTCGTCGATCCGATCCAGCACCGCGGCGGCACGGCCGGCGAGCAGGCGCGCATGGGCATCTCCGGTGAAGTCCGCCGCCGCGCCGTACTCCTCTGAGGCCGCAGTCGCCGCCGCCCAGGCCCCGTCGGGGTCACCACAGGCGAGCCGGGCAGTCCCCTGGTTCACCCGTACAAATGCCGCATCGAGGTGCCGCCCGGAGCGCGTCAATGCGGGGAGGGCCCGCTCGTATTGGTCGATGGCCTCGTGCGCCCGGCCGAGCAGGTACAAGGTGACCGCCGCGTTTGCGCGTTGCACCGCCGCGGAGACCTGGACGCCCCCGCTGGAGAGGATCGCGATGGCGTCCTGGTACAGCGCAAGGGAGGCATCCGCGCCCGGTCCCCCGCAGTAGGTCGTCGCAAGGCGAGCCATCTCGGCGATGGCTGCGCCACGCAGGGCAGGGTCGCCAAGCTGCGTGCCGAGCTCGAGTGCGGTCGAGGCGTGGGCTCGCGCACTCTCGTATTCAGCGGCCCCATGTTCCACGCGCGCCAACATGAGCTGAAGCTCGGCGACGGTGCCCAGCTCGTCGGGATCGGCGGGACGCCTCTCCGCCCATGTGGCGAGCCGGTCGCGCAACCCCGCACCGGAGCCGGCGGTCAGGCTGAGGCGCGCGGCCCACAAGACCGCCCGCGCCCCGAGCCGGGGCGGCACCCGGTCGACGAGCTCCCACAGGGGCCGGGCCGGCCGGTGGAGCTGCTTGTGTGCCCACCACGCGGCGAGCCCGATGCGGAAGCGCGCAGCTATTGTGGGTGGAAGATCCTCCTCGATCCGTTGCTCCAGGGTGGGCGCGATCGCACCGAGGGCACCCAGCGCGCCCGGGTCGTGATCCAGGCGACTGACGAGCGTGTCCACCCGGCGTGCCAGCGCTTCGTCGTCCGCACCCGCCTCGATCATGTAGCCGTTCCCGACCGTCTGGATCAGATGTCCGCCCTCCGCTTCTCCCAACTTTCGTCGTAACCGGGACACCAGCAGCAGCACGGCTTTTGACGCGATGGACGGGTGGTACCCCCACACTTCGCGCAGCAGCTCGTCGGTACGGACCACCCGCCCGCGGTGGGAGATCAAGTGAGCCAGGAACCTGTGTTCCATGGGTGTGAGGCGGACCCGTCCGGCGGGGCCGTCCACGTTGCGCGCGTCGAGGTCGATGGTGAAGGAGCCGATCGTGAGGGGCATGGAGCAGCCAGGATTCCCCGACTGGCTTCTGCTGTCAACCCGAGGCCGGACGGTGCGCGAGCGCGGCGGCGGACCTGACGCAGAAGGCCCGGGCCCACCCCCGAGCTTTTCAAGTGTATAGAGGGTGTTGACACGTCAAGTCACGGTGCGTAGGAGGTAAGGAGCGGAGGACTCCACATGACCGGTACTGCCCCTGAAGCCCACCTCACCCGCCGAAGCAGCGCCGGGCTTGCCCCTGCCGAGCTGA
>JBEIQS010000335.1:0-4784 GCA_040376425.1 Alphaproteobacteria bacterium
ATCGCCGGTGGTGTCTAGGTAGCCGTCGTTGTCGTCGTCGTCGTAGCAGATCTCGGTGCCGTCACAGCTTTCGTCGTCGTTGTTGCCGGTGGTCTCGGTGGCGCCGGGGTAGTCGCCGCTGTCGGTGTCGTCGCAGTCGGTGCTGGCCCTGACGTAGCCGGAGGGCTGGTCGCAGCGGGAGAGGGTGACGGAGACGTTCCCGTAGTTGTCGCGGTCGTTGTCCTGGTACCAGGTGAATTTGGTGCTGCTCAGCGCGCTGCTGTCGTTGTCGTCGGCGGTGGCGTCGCAGTCCTCGTCCTTGTTTGCGCTGTCGCAGACTTCGGTCAGGTTGGGGGCGCGGCCAGCGTCGGTGTCGTCGCAGTCGGTGTAGTCGGAGAGGTAGCCCACCGGCTGGTAGCAGGTGTGCAACCGGACGCTCGCATTGCCGAAGCCGTCGTTGTCGCTGTCCCGGTACCAGTCCCGCGCATCCACAGCGGCGTCTTCGTCCACCGTGCCGTCGCAGTCATCGTCTTCGTAGTTGCAATATTCGGTGGCGCCGGGGTTGCTGGCCTGCCGGTCGTCGTCGCAGTCTGTATCGTCGGCTACATAGCCCACCGGTTGGTCGCAGGCCTGGGTGCTGGCGTTGGGGTCGCCGTAGCCGTCGCTGTCGTCGTCCGTGTACCAGAATTGCACGCCGGCGGCGGTGGGCTCGTCCACCTGACCGTCACAGTTGTTGTCCACCCCGTCGCAGCTCTCCAGGGCATCAGGGTAGATGTCGCGGGCACCGTCGTTGCAGTCGGTGTTGTCGCTGACGTAGCCGGTGGGCTGGTCGCAGGCGACGGTGTCCAGGTTGGCGGCGCCGTAGCCGTCGGCATCGGCATCGACGTACCAGGTGGGGGCGTCGTCCGCGCTGGCCTCGTCAATGGTGCCGTCGCAGTTGTCGTCGGCCCCGTTGCAATACTCGATGGCGTCGGTATTGGCATCCGGATCGGAGTCATCGCAGTCTTCACAGGCGGCGAAGCCGTCGTTGTCAGCGTCGTCGCGCGCGGAGGATCCGTCGCAGTTGTAGTCGTTGGGGTCGGTGCAGTCGGTTTCGGGCGCCGCAGGGTTGTAGGCGGTGTCCAGATCGTTGCAGTCTGTATTGTCGGCTACATAGTCGTTGGGCTGAGAGCAGGCGGCGCGGGAGGAGGTGGGATCGCCGTAGGCGTCGCCGTCGTGGTCTTCGTACCAGCTCGACTTCCCGGTCACGCCGCTGTCGGCGTCGTCCGCCAGCCCGTTGCAGTTTTCGTCCACATCCGCGCTGTCACAGATCTCGGTGGCGTCCGGATTTATCGCCGAGTTACTGTCATTACATTCTTCACAGGCCTTAAATCCGTCACCGTCCGCGTCGGCCCCGCCCGAGGATCCGTCGCAGTTGTAGTCCTGGGGATCGGCGCAGGTTTCGGTGGCACCGGGGTGGAAGGAGGCATCGGTGTCGTTGCAGTCGTCGCCGGTGGCGACGTAGCCGGCGGGCTGCTCGCAGTCGTTCACCGACGCGGTGGCCAGACCGAAGCTGTCGCCGTCCGCGTCGAGGTACCAGGTGGCCGCATCCACGGCCTCGTCGTCGATGATGCCGTCGCAGTCCTGGTCGATGCCGTCGCAGCGCTCGGCCGCGCCGCCGTGGATGGAGGCGACGGCATCATTGCAGTCCTCACAGGCAGGATAGCCGTCTGAATCTGCATCGGCATAGGCGACGGAGCCGTCGCAGTTATAGTCGTTGGGGTCGGTGCAGTCGGCTTCCGGAGCACCCGGTCGGTGGCGGGTGCTGTCGTCGTTGCAGTCTCCGCCCACCGCGACATAGCCGGCCGGGGCCACGCAGCTTTGTACGGCGCCGGCGTCTACGCCGTAGTAGTCGCCATCTGCGTCGGCATACCAGGTCCGCAGGTCGGTGGCATCCGTGCCATCCACGTCGCCGTCGCAGTTGTTGTCCAGCCCGTCACAAAGCTCCGGGGCGCCTGGCTTTACGGCGGCGTTGGAGTCGTTGCAGTCTTCGCCGGCCATCACACCATCGCCGTCCACGTCGATGGGCAGCGGCTTCCCGTCTTCTACGGGGGGGCCACCACAACCTATCGCCATCAGACTCAACCAGGATACCAGGCGCATCGACACTCCATCCGCTGCGCCTATAATCGCCGATCTGAGGGAGTTGTGCCAGCCCCTTTTGGATGCCGGCATCCCCCCCGTTCAGATCATCATCAGCTTTGCCCGGCCAATTGCTGGATCCGCCGAGGATAGGAGAGTCCAGGCTGCCGGGTCGCCATTGCCCAGGCTGCCCCGGTCGGTGGCGCCATCTCCCACGAGCTGGCGAATGCCACGCCGGGATCCGTAGTAGTTGTTGCGGGCGTGATCCTCGTCGGTCAGGCAGCTCCGCACGGTGGAGCGGGAGACCTCAGGAAAATTCAACATTTTCAAGGAGATCGACCACAGGGCGTCGAGCTGGTTCTGGTCAGAGGGATACTCCAGCAGGCCCGCCAGCGAGAGCAGAATGGCCGCGCGCCGGTTCAACAGGGAGCTGGCCTTCAGAATCCCCAGGTCGTAGGCACGGTTCATCGCTTCAGCGGTGACCAACAGGCGCTTCAGCTCGCGGGGAGCATCGGCCAGCCAGGCGTGAAAGCTGACCTCGGCGCTGAGCGTCTGCCCCTGCTTGTAGTGGCAGATTGCGGGCAGTCGAGCAGCATCTTCTTTGACGCCGGGGACGTCCACCGGGGCGGTGCGCTGGTCAAAGAAGCCGCCCGCAGAGAAGGTGTACATGCCCTCGGCCGTGCCCGGCAGCTCGTCCCACAGCTCGGAATAGGCGGTGACCCGGTTCAGGCTGCCGACGGCCCAGCCCAGGCCGGTGGCGGCGTCGCCCCCGATCGCCGAGGCGGAAACGCCGGGATCTTTCGGGGTTCCGGCCTGATACAGATTCTCCGCAATCCCCTTGAGGTTCAGATCCAGGAAGCCGTCGTACATGTCGGCGCGGCCGTCCTGGTTGACGTCCTGGTAGCGGCCCATGACCTGAGGGTGGGCCGGACCCACAAATTGGTAGAAGGAGGGGTTGCTGCTCTGTTCATGGCGCCACTGGACCTTTTTCATGCGGTCGGCAAGCTGAGCGTGGCTTTCCTTTTGGGCCATGCCCTGTAAGAGCGCCAGGAAACAATCCAGGCCTTCCGAGGCGACCATTCGGCCGTTGGGGCCGGTGCGGAAGAAGGTGGAGTCCCAGGAGGAGTAGATGTCGGCCTCCGGGAAGAGCCGGGCGATGGCGAAGCGGGTGGTCAGGCCCGCACACTGGCTGTTCATCATCATCTTGTAGCCCTGCTGCTGGACCGAGCCTGCCGAAGCACGCATATCGAAGCTGCCAAGCTGGGCATGGCGGTTGATAAGCATGCCCACCAGTGCGGGGTTGGCCATCTCCAGGTTTTCATCCGTCGGTGTGGCCGAGCGGGCCAGGATGCGGATCGCTTCTCCGTTGGGATTTTTGAACGGAGCTTCGAAGCAACGGTAGCTCCCACGGGGGGCCGCGACGGTGGAGGGCACTTCCTTGTAGCCACGCTGCAACAGAATATCGCACTCCCCCTCGTGGAAATCCCAGGCGGAGCACATGGCAAAATGCCAGGGGCCCTTCAGCGTGTCGTAGGGGGGAGCGGTGCGGACGAGCTGCCGGAGCAGGGTCGCTGCACGTTGGCGTTGGTTGGGGGAGAGGGCAGATCCGCGGAGCTGGAGGAGGAAGATGCCGTGGGCGCGCAGGGCGGCGTTTGCCTGGGGACCCACTTCCGCTTCCACCATCGTCAGCAACTGGTCTGCAGCGGCTTCACCGACTGCCTTCCAGTCCCGACGACGGAGGGTGGTGGCGGTGAGGTGGGACAGGACGGTGAGGATGGCCGAGCGGATCTGAGCGGTGCTGGTCGCATCCTTCTGGGCGGCTGCGCTGTTGGCGGCGACCGCGGTGGCGACGGATTTGAGCCAGGCCAACATCCCGCGCCCCTGGACTTCGGAAAGGGCATCGTTCCGAACCACCTGGTTCTTGATGAAGGGGCTGGGCGGGAAAAGGCGCTCAAAGCTGACGGTACGACGGCCTGAGACCCACCGGGCAGCGGTGATCAGGGTGGGCCCCGCGTCCGCTCCGTCCAGCACCCGGTCCGATTCGCTGCTCAGGCGGCCATCGGGGTGAAGGTAGAGGGGGGGAGCGCCAGCACGAATATCATTGAGATTGAGCACAGCCATCGGGACTCCGGGAGAAAGCCGAGCTTATCGGTTCTGGAGGTAGATGCAAGCCAGATGTTCAGAAAGAGATCGTGTGATCGGGTGGCCGCCAGTTATTCATGTAGCATCAATTTTTTCGTGATACACATGCTGAATGTATCACCGGTCAGACTGACTTCCGGAGCAGAGGGCTATCGCTGTGCGGTCGGCCTGTGCCATGGGGTTGCACGTCTGGCACTGTAGCGGCTACCGGGGGGCTTTCGGCCCTTTGGCCAACGACCTCCACGCTCACAACGAAGGCAGTCAAACCACAAGGCGCTGCAACAGTATCATGTACTGACACAGCACCAATTGGTTCAGCCTTTCGCCTTTCCCCTTTCCCCTTTCGCCTTTCCCCTTTCGCCTTTTTCCCTTCTTCCAAGGGTGGGTCCAGGGAGGGGCTCTGAAACGACCCACCCAAACACTTCTATAACTCCAAACGCGGCTTCGTCGTTTCACAGCCCCTGCCCTGGCCGGGGTCGTGGGGGGGCCGGCAGGCCCCCAAAACAGGGGAGTGCAGAGAGGGCGGGAAGCCCCCCGTTGAA
>JBEIQS010000016.1:0-53033 GCA_040376425.1 Alphaproteobacteria bacterium
GGGCGGGTGTTGGAGCGCAACAACCCCCGGGCGAGGCCCACGGATGGAGGGGCCTACATCCGCGCCACCCCCGTGTGTGCTCGTTGGCGGGCGGGCCGTTTCGGTCGGATCACGCGAGGGCGCATGGGGATCACTTCGCTCTTTTCCTTGATCCCCGGCGGCGCGAATCCCACAAAAAGGCCGCTGGGCCTTTGGCCCACCGGCCTTGCGGGGTGGTGAGAGAAGAGGCTTATTTGTTTGGCTTTCTTACTCCATCCGAGAGTGTGATGAATGTAGGATGAAAGTTCGTTTTGTGGAGTTGTGACGCGGCGTTGTGACGGCGGGGGTGTTTGGGGGCACGGTGCCTGGGGAGGGGAGGGGTGGAGTCTGCGCCGCTCGCCGCGTCGGGAGTGGGTACGCATTTGTGAAAAATACGTAAGGAGGGGGCGCTGCGCGAGTTCGGGCGGTCTCTGCGTTCCGATGCGGAAAGTCTCCTCCTCATCCCACTGCTGAGGCTTGGGGCAGCGAAGGTGAACGGCGCGCGCATAGCGACTCCTCGGAGGGTACGGGCGTCTTCTATCCTGTGGCGGCGCCTTCCGGACGGAGCTTTGTCATGCGTGCAGGTGGTAGTGGGCCTCCCGAGGCTTGCAAAGCCCTCTACAACAGACTACCTCTCGGCCCGAGGTTCTGCCGGACGAGATGGATGCAGTAGCATGAAAAAGTCCCGTGTTTCGGCTGCTCCTGCAGTCGCTGCGCCCGCTGAGGCCCTGTTTGTGCGCGTTGTTGATATCATGGAGCATGCCCGGAGTCGGGTTGCTCGCTCCGTCAGCAGCGAAATGGTTCTTGCCTATTGGCATATCGGAAGGGAAATCGTTGGGGAGGTGCAGCGAGGTGCAGAGCGAGCCGACTATGGCGACCGGTTGTTGGAGGCTCTGTCGGAGGCCCTGACCACCCACTTCGGCCGTGGCTTCTCCGTCAGCAATATCCGGTACTTTCGCCAGTTCTACCTTGTCTATGCGGATCGAAGACCGGAGATTCACCACGAGCCTCGTGGTGAATCTTTTTCTTCTGGAACGCAAGGACCACTTCCCCATGAGACGGGTGGTGTAGCGGCGGCCTTGTTGTATGCGGTGGACCATGCGCGGGTACCCCGTGGCTTTTCCCCCGGCCTGAGCTGGACCCACTATCGTCTGCTCACCCAGGTGGAGCATGCCGCAGAGCGCCTGTTCTACGAGATCGAGGCGGATCGCGAAGGATGGAGTACCGCAGTTCTGGAGCGTAACATCCACAGCCGGCTCTTCTCCCGCCTCCTCAAGAGTCGTGACAAGGATGGTGTTCGGGAGCTTGCGACGAGCGGCCTTGCCCTTCGTCGCCCTATCGACATCCTGCGTGATCCCTATGTGCTCGATTTCCTGGATCTTCCCGACGTGCCACGGCTCCACGAGGCGGACCTGGAGGCCGCCATCATCGAAAAGCTCCAACTTTTTCTCTTGGAGCTGGGCAAGGGTTTTGCCTTCGTCGGAAGGCAGAAGCGGCTGGAGTACGAGGACGAGTATTTCTATGTGGATCTGGTCTTTTATAACTGTATCCTCAAATGCTATCTGTTGATCGACTTGAAGTTGGGGAAGCTTACGCATCAGGATGTAGGCCAGATGGACAGCTATGTCCGTCTTTTTGACGACCGGTATACGACGGAGGGCGACAATCCGACCATAGGGCTGATCCTCTGCGCCCACAAGAACGAAGCGGTGGCCCGGTATTCGGTTCTGCACAACAATGAGCAGCTGTTTGCAGCCCGCTACCTCACCTATCTGCCGACGGTCGAGGAGCTTCAGCAAGAACTGCAACGGGAACGTCTGCTGCTTGAAGCTCGTTCGGGGGTCTCAAAATAGTCGAGGCAAATAATTCAGGTTAAACGCCGATTATTTGCAAATTACTCCATCCGATAATTCGGCGCCTCCTTCGTAATGATCACATCATGCACATGGCTTTCCCGCAGCCCTGCCGCCGTCATGCGCACAAAACGCGCATCCCGCTTCATCGTCGGGATGTCGGCGCAGCCGGTGTAGCCCATCGACGCCTTCAAACCGCCCATCAACTGAAGAATGGTCTCCGCCACCGAGCCCTTGTATGGCACCCGACCCACGATGCCCTCGGGCACCAGCTTCTTGGTGTGGGCCTCCGGGTCCGAGCCGTCATCCTCCTGAAAATAGCGATCTGAGGAGCCCGCCTTCATCGCCTCGATCGACCCCATTCCCCGGTAGGTCTTGTAGGAACGACCCTGGTACAGCACCACCTCGCCCGGTGCCTCGTCCGTTCCCGCCAACAGCGAGCCCACCATCACCACATCCGCGCCTGCCGCGATGGCTTTGGCCACATCCCCAGAGAACTTGATGCCACCGTCCGCCACCACTGGGACGTTTTGTGACGCGCACACCCGTGCAGCTTCGGCAATCGCGGTGAGCTGCGGCACCCCTACTCCCGCCACCACCCGCGTGGTGCAGATCGAGCCAGGTCCAATGCCCACCTTCACCGCATCCGCACCGGCGTCAATCAGTGCCTGAGCAGCATCTGCGGTCGCGATGTTTCCGGCGAGGATCGGCAGGTTGGGCCATGCATTCCGCAGTGTCCGTACGGCCCGCAGCACCCCCTCACTGTGCCCGTGTGCGGTATCCACCACGACCAGGTCCACCCCGGCCTCTACCAGTGCGGCCACCCGTGCATCCCGGTCACCGCCCACCCCTACTGCAGCTCCGCAACACAAACGCCCGCGCCGGTCGCGCATCGCGTCCGGGTGCCGCGTGGTGTTCTCCACATCCTTGAAGGTGATCAGTCCGTGCAGCTTGCCTGCACCATCCACCACCAGCAGCTTCTCCACCCGATGTTCCTGCATCAGATCGCGGGCCGCCTCCAGGTCTGTACCCGGCGCGCAGGTCACCAGCCCCTCTCGGGTCATGGCGTCTGCAACCAGGCGGTCCAGGTTGCGCTCGTAGCGCAGGTCGCGATTGGTCAGAATGCCGACCACCCTCCCGTTCTCCACCACCGGAAGCCCGTTGATCCCGTGCTCCCGCATCACCTGCCGAGCCTCCCGCAGGCTGCTCTCCGGCCCGAGTGTCACCGGGTCCGAGATCACACCCGTCATCGCCTTTTTCACCCGCCGCACTTCCTTGGCCTGTGCAGCAATGCTCAGGTTCTTGTGCAGAATGCCCATGCCGCCCAACCGAGCCATGGCGATGGCCATCTGCGACTCGGTCACGGTGTCCATCGCCGACGACAACAGCGGTACGTTCAGGTAGAGATCCCGCGCAAGTCGGCTTCGGGTGCTGGTTTCTTTGGGCAGCACCGTCGAATGTGCAGGGAGAAGAAGGACGTCGTCGAAGGTGAGTGCGAGCGGAGGTTCAGGCAGCAGCATGGCGACGGCTATCCGGATTCGCGCGCGCCTGCATCCCCTTTTCCGCCGCAGCGGCCGGATTTAGGGGGGGCAGGCTTGACATTCCGCTTCCTCTCTATATAGTCGCTTCCGAATCGGAGAACGACCATGCGCAGCCTGCTTCTTCTGACCCTGATGGCCTGCGGCCCTAAGGCCGTCACCCCCACCATCGCCACTCCCACTGCTCCTGTCGGCGACATCGCCACCGTAAAAGCCGAGGCGGAAGCCCTCTGGAACGAGCGCGGCGACAAGGCCAAGCTGGAACAGGCCATGGAGCGCTACGCCGCCATTGCAGCGGCCGAGCCCAACAACCGCGACGCCCTCTACCACCTGCTTCGCGGCTGGTATTTCAAGGGGGACGGACACGAGACCGAGAAAGAGGCCAAGCTGGCCGCCTGGTCCGTTGCTATCCAGTGGGGCGACAAGTGTCTGGCCCAGAACGCCCAGTACGCCGAGCTTCTGGCCAAGGGGGACGAAGATCCCGCCTCCGCCAGCCGCGTATTCACCAAAGAAGACGTTCCCTGTGTGTACTGGTACGCCTCTGCCCTCGGGAAGTGGGGCAAGCTCTCCGGCATCACGGTCACCCTGAAGCACCTCCCCACCGTCAAGGCCTTCATGACCAAGCTGGGCGAGCTGGACCTGACCTACTACTACGCCGGTCACGACCGCTACTGGGGTGCGTACTACGCAGCTATTCCCTCCTTTGCCGGCCAGGATCTGGTCAAGTCCAAGGAGTACTTCGACAAGGCTATCGCTGCTCAGCCCAACTTCCTGGGGACCCGCGTTCTGCTCGCCGAGAATTGGGCCACCAAGACCCAGAACAAAGAGGTCTTTCAGAAGGAGCTGAACTGGGTCCTGGAGCAGGACGCAGGGATCATTCCCGAAGTCCGCCCCGAAGCCGAGGCCGCTCAGCGCGCCGCCAAGGCGCTCCTCGCCGACATGGATAGCTTCTTCGCCAACTGAATCGCCGGGGTTCCATCATGGAATTTCTCTTTACTACCAGTGCGGATGGAACCCGTTTGCGGCTGGGGCGGCTGGGGGCCGGCAGCCGGGACATGCTGATCGTGCACGGTCTGGCGGAACACGCTGACCGCTATGGCCATGTGGCGAAGTTTTTTGCGGAACACGACTACCGGGTGACGATTGTGGAGCTTCGTGGCCACGGTCACTCCGGTGGGCGGCGCGGGCACGTAAACCGCTGGGCCGACTACCGGGCAGACCTCAAGGCCGCGGCGGCCATGTGTAAGCCAGACTACGTTTTGCTGGCACACTCCATGGGCGGGCTGGTCACTATGGACAGTCTGATCGATGGGTTGGCGCCTTCCAAGGTGCTTCTCTCCAACCCGCTGCTGGGGGTCAAGGTGCGGGCACCCCGCATCAAGATTGCGGCGGCGGGAATGCTCTCCAAGCTGTGGCCCACCTTGTCGCTTGCGAACGAGCTTGATTCCAAGGGCCTCTCCCGTGATCAGGCCGTTGTGGATGCCTACAACAACGATCCGCTGGTGTACAACACCCTCACGCCGCGTTGGTACACCGAGATGCGGTCGGCACTGGATCGGGTGCGCGCCGCGACCTTTACCAACAAGATCGCCCTCTTCTGCTCGGAGACCGACCCGATCACCAACGCCGCCACTGCCAAAGAGGTGGTGAGTCGCGCAGGTGGACCGGTGACGGAGTACCCCGGCATGTTGCACGAGATCCTCAACGAGATCGGCAAAGAGCAGGTGATGGCGGACATGCTGGCTTTTCTCAAGGCCTGATCGCGGGGGCGGCACAGCAGAGGTCGGGCCGGTTATAGGAGGGTCATGCGTGACCGCCTGATCCAGATTCTCAAGGAGCGCTCCTACCAGCGCCGGAAAGTCACTCTTGCTTCGGGACGGGAGAGCGACTTCTATGTGGATGGAAAGCAGACCAGTCTGCATGCGGAAGGAGCCTGGCTGATAGGGAACCTCATCTGGGAGCGCCTCGCACCCGAAGTGGTGGCTGTGGGGGGCCTGACCCTGGGCGCTGATCCGATTGCAGCGGCGGTGGCGACGGTTTCTTTCCACCGTGGTCGGCCGGTTCACGCCTTCATCGTTCGGAAAGAGCCCAAGGGGCACGGTACCGGCATGTGGATCGAGGGCCGTCGCAACGTTCCTGCGGGTGCCGCCGTCTGCATCGTGGAGGACACCACCACCACCGGCGCCTCGCTGATGAAGGCGGTCGAACGTGCAGAAGCCGAGGGCTTGCGGGTGGTGCAGTGCCTCACTATCGTCGATCGGGAGGAGGGCGCGGCGGAGTGGCTGGCCGGACAGGGCCGCCGCTTGGAGTCGCTGGTACGTCGTGCGGAATTGGAAGAATGATCTGGCTTTTGGCCTGCGCCACCCACCAGCAGATGCAGGGCGCAGCCGTGCAAGGCTACGAACGAGAACTGGCCGCATGGACCCGTGAAGAGCGCCGCTACAACGGTGTTGAGACCGTGCTCCTGGCCCGCGCCACCTGGGAGAGTCCGGCTTGGGTGCGTCTTCGCGAGGCCCAGCGGGCGTGGTTGCTCCAGAGTCCGGAAGAGCAACGGTGGGAGCAGGAGCGCCAGGCCGTGGAAGGAGCGGAGGCTGAGTGGAGGTTCACCCTTGCGGTGACCACCGACCAGGACCGTCGTCCCACACTCAGCAGCACCACGCCACCCTGGATGGTACGACTGACGGTCGGGGAGCGGCCATGCACCCTGACCTCCCTGCAGGAGCGTGAGCCTACAGAGATGGATATCGCACTCTATCCCTGGATTTCTCCCTGGCTCGACATCTGGGAGGTCTCCTTTGCGCGCGACTGCGGCGATGGAGTTCCTCAGCTACAGGTCATTGGACCCGCGGCGGCCGCAACGCTGGTCTGGTAGCGGATCGGGCGCCAAGCGGGTACACAGGCGCGGGGAGAAGTCAGAATGATACTTGTAACCGGCGCTACCGGGCGGCTTGGGAACCAGATCGTGCGTGTCCTGCGCTCGGCAGGGCTGGACACCCGCTGTCTGGTTCGCAAGGGAAGCCAGTACTTCTGGCTGAACGATACAGGAGCCTCCTACTTTTTTGGGGATCTCCGCGACCCGGTTTCCCTCAACCGGGCCCTGCGGGACGTACGGCATGTGATCGTCGCCTCCGGCGTGCGCGTGGAGAGCACCGACAACCACCACGGCAATGTGACGCAGGATGGCCATATCGCCCTCTTTGAGGCGGCAAAAGCGCGGGGTGTGGCCAAAGTGGTCTTCATCTCCTGCATGGGGGTGGCGCACCCCGAAGCCACCGGCATGCGGCACCTGAAGGCGGCAGAGGATCACCTGATCGCCTCTGGCCTGACCTACACCATCCTCCGACCCGGTTTGTACGCCGCGAATTTCGCTGACCTTGCGCGTCGGGTGGAGCACAACGGATCCACCTTCCTTCCCGGGCGCCCCGAAGTGCGGGTTTCCCCCGTTCACGGCCGGGATCTCGCGTTGTTGGCCCTTGCCTCGTTGGAGCACCCGGAGGCCCACAACCGGATCCTGGAGGTAGGCGGCGCCGAGGTGGTGACCGTAAAAGATGCCTTTGAACTCGCATGTACGGTGGCGGGCCTGGAAGCACATTCCTGGCCCCTGCCACCTGCCGCCCTTAAGGTGGCCACCGGGCTCCTGCGACCGCTGGGACGGCGTTGGCAGCACCGGATGCAGAGCTTGGACGCTTGGTTTTCCCACGACTCGGCGGTGGACGGCCCCGCCTTGTACGCCCGCTTCGGCCTGCCCCTCACCCCGCTCCGCGATGCGCTGCAGCAGGCCTGGGAGCAACGGAACCCCGGGGATGACCCCGAAGCGCGCAACGAAAAGGTGGTCCATCGCCAGTTTGCATCCATCATCTACGAGCCCGGCGTGGTGAAGCTCCGCGATCTGCCGCAGGGGCCGCCTCCCCGCCGCGACTGAGACCGAAGCCGCAGGTTCATTTGTGACCTTTTCCGCAAAGCGTCCTGCTCGACTTGTACAGGACGGGGTGGGCGTGCTATCCCGGAGGTCCTAGGAGTTCCGATGCTGCTCTGGCTTGAAAAGCTCGCACCTATTCTGCTCCTGCTGGTGGCGGTGGCCCTGGTCATCTCCCGCCTGCCCAAGGTGGAGCTGGGCCACAGTCCCGCCTATCTGCGGCGCCGCATCCTGAACTGGCTGCCGCTGGGGATCACCTACGCCTTTTTGTACATGGGTCGCTACAACCTGACCGTCGCAAAGGACGTGTTTGGTGGGCGAATGGACAATAATGATTTCGCGTACATTTTCGCCGTTGGCACCTGGGTCTACGGTATCGCTTTTGTGTTGAATGGTCCGCTTACGGACCGATTTGGCGGCAAGAAAGCGCTGATCACCGGGGCGGTGGGAAGCCTGTTGGCGAACCTGGGCATGGGCTACTTCACGGCTTCCGGCTACGAAGGCGACCTGGTTCCTGTGTTTTCGGTGCTCTATGGCGTGAACATGTACTTCCAGAGCTTTGGGGCAGTGGCCATCGTCAAGGCCAACGCCCCTTGGTTCCATGTGCGCGAGCGCGGTACCTTCGGCGCAATCTTTGGCATCCTGATCTCGCTGGGGATCTACTTCGCCTATGACTGGGGCAAGGCCATCTCCGATAACTTCGCCTTGGAGTACGTGTTTTACGTTCCCGCGGTCATTCTCACCGTGATGACGGGTGTGGTGGTTGCGATGGTGAAGGACAGCCCCGGAGAGGCCGGCTTCACCGACTTTGACACCGGCGACGCGACCGAGGACGGTCCGGCACTCGGTGTGGTGGACGTATTCAAGAAGATGCTCTCCAACCCGGTCATTCTGACCATTGCCTTCATCGAGTTCTGCTCCGGCTTCCTTCGTCAGGCGATCATGCAGTGGTACCGCACCTTCGCCAAGCAGGTGGGGATGAACGATGACTTTGTCTATGAAAACTGGGGAATGTTGCTCTGCATTGCAGGCATACTCGGCGGACTCTTCGCAGGGGTGATCTCGGACCACCTGTTCCACTCGCGGCGTGGGCCGGTCTCCGGCTTCCTGTACGGGGCCATGCTGGTGGGCGCGGTGATCCTCACCTTCACCTACAGCAACCCGCTGATTCTTGGGCCCCTGGTCGTGTTTATGAGCATGTGCGTCATCGGCGTCCACGGAATGTTGTCAGGGACTGCCTCGATGGACTTCGGTGGACGTAAAAACACCGGGGTGGCCGTTGGTATCATCGACGGCTTCGTCTATGCGGGCACCGGCTTTATGTCCGTCACCTACGGGATGATCCTGCCCACCAAGGACGCCGCCAAAGTGGTGGCGAACTGGTGGGCCTGGCCGGTGGCCATGATTCCGGTCGCCCTGGTGGGCTTGTTGCTGTGCAGCCGCATCTGGCATGCGACGGCCCGAAAGGGTGGCGGGGGCCACTGAAATCCGCGGATTCAGCGTCCAGGGGCGCGATCCCGGCGATCCGGTTATGGAAATGGGATGCACGTTGTTGTCTATCGGGTGGGCTGGGAACATGCGGACGCACACCGCTTCGAAGTGCGCATCGATCTTCCGGCTGGGCATCGAGAGCTGACCTTTCCGGCTTGGGCGCCCGGGTCCTACCTCATGCGCGAATTTGCGAGGAATGTTCGGAATATTTCCGCACATGGCCCGGACGGAACACCGCTGGTCGTACACCGCCCTACCCGGAACCACTGGCGGGTGGAGACCGACGGGCCCTGGGTGCTTCGCTATCAGTTGTATGCGCGAGAAAAGAGTGTGCGTACCCCGTTTTTGGACGGGGACCTCGCTTTTTTTGTGCCGACCAACCTGTTGCCCTTCGCCCGCGATCATCGGGACACCCCCGTCCTTTTGCAGATCGACGTACCCGCCGGCCACACGGGCGTCTGCCCGCTTGGCGAAGCCGTGGTGGGCCCCGCAGTGGCCACCTGGCAGGCGGCTGATATCGATGTTTTTTATGATTCCCCGGTCGCGATTGCTCCCTTTGAACATCGGAAGGTGGAGGTTCGGGGCGTCACGCACCACCACTACATCGAGCCTGGCCACGACGGGGACGTGGACCGGATGGCGGCCGACCTCGGCAAGATTGTAGCAGCGGCCGCGGATCTGATGGGGGGAGACTTCCCTTATTCCGCATACACCTTTATCTCCCTGCTCACCCGCGATGGACATGGGGGCTTGGAGCACCTGGACAGCTCGGTCCTGCTGCGTCCGCGCCGCGGCTTCCGGAACGTGAAGGGCTACGAAGAGTTCCTGACCCTTGCCGCACATGAGCACTTCCACGCCTGGAATGTAAAGCGGATTCGCCCGGATACGCTCTCCGCGCCCTTCGCTTACGACCGCGAAAATCATAGTCGGAACCTGTGGTGGCTGGAAGGCGGCACCGTCTACTACGAAGAGCGCATCGTCTTGCGTGCCGGACTGGTCAGCGAAAGCCGCTACTACGAGCGCCTCGCCGACCTGGTGCGGCGCCTGGAGCGCAGTCCGGGTCGGCGCCACCAACCCCTGGAAGAGTCCAGTTGGGACGCCTGGACCAAGCTGTACCGTCCGGGAGAAGACAGCCTCAATAGTGGCATCTCCTACTATCTGAAGGGTGCGGTGGTCTGCCTGGCCTTGGATTTGGCTATGCTGCATTGCAGCAAAGGTGCTGCGGGCACCGACCAGCTCCTGGCGCTCCTGTGGCAGCGCTACGCCAGCAAGGGGCTTCCTTTTCCGGAGGAGGGGACGATTGAGGCCCTCGCCGCCGAGCTGGTCGGGGGAGGCGGGGAGTGGGCCCGCTGGTGGGATCAGCACATCCGGGGCAGTGCCGAGGTGGATCTCGCGGAGTCCCTGCGCCATGTGGGACTGGAGCTGGTGCGTGGTTCGCGTGCCGGGGGAAGCTATCTGGGAGTTGAGGTTTCCGGCGGGGAGCGCATTGTGCTCAGTGCCGTCCGCGAGGATGGCCCGGCCTGGGCCGTGCTCAGCCCCGGCGACGAGCTGATCGCCATCGACGGCGAGCGGATCCTGGCCTCCGAGCTCTCTTCCCGCTTGGCAGACCTGCCTGCCCATAGCAACGTCCGACTGCTGATCTCTCGCGATGCGCGCATTCTCGAGCGTTGCCTCACGACGGGGCTGCCGCCCGAGGGGGATTTGAAGATCGTGCCCTCTGCGGCGGCTGAAGACCACCGCCTCGCCCTACGTCGGCGTTGGCTGGGAATCCCGGCTCAAGTTACCGCTGCCGGCAGCCGTCCATAGCGTTGAACGATGAAACCGCGCGTATCGACCCCAACCCTGAATATCACGGACCCGGAGGAGCTCGGGGAGATCCTGCGTCGCCTGGATCAGGAGCCTTCGCGCAAGTCGGACGATGCGCCAAAGCCGGTGAAACAAGCCGAGATTTCCACCATTGAGCTGAGTGGCCGGGCCGAGCGGATGACACCGGGGTTGATTGCCGGGGCCGATACCGGTGCGGCCCGTTCCAGCCCGATGCGGCCGGTACGAATTCCCACGTTGAGGGTGGTTTCCGGGGGGGACATGCTCCACTTTATCAATCTCTTCCCTGGAGAAGAGGTGATTCTGGGGCGCGAGGAAACCGCCACGCTGGTGCTGGCGGACGCCTCGGTGTCCAGGCGGCATGTGCGCGTCACCTGCAGCCCGGAAGGCGAGGTGGTGGTTCAAGATTTGAAGTCCCTCAACGGCACCAGCATCACCGACGATCTGATGGTCAAGGGCCAGCAGATCGAAAAAGCCACGCTTCTTCCAAATTGTTGGCTGGAGGTGGGCGGCGTAGTGGTCCACCTGGAGATGCTGAACCTGGAGCAATTGGGCCACCTGGAGCGGATGGTTGCCCGGCTGGAAGACAGCAAAAGGGAGCCAGGGACAGGACTTCTTCCGACGTCCTGGCTGGATTCGGGCCTGATCGAGCTGATGCGCCGCCACCAGCGCACGGGGCGGCCGCTGTCCTGCGTGCTGGTGGAGCCGGATCAGCTGGATGGCCTTCGGGTGCGTTTCGGCGAGCCGGTGATGAAGGATGTGGCCACCGGGGTCGCACGTCTGGTGATGTGGAAGGTGCGTGAGACTGACTACTGCATCCACTACAGCCCGCGCGTAACCCTTGTTCTTCTTCCCGAAGTCTCTCTGTCCACCGCTGCGGTGGTGAGCGAGCGATTGCGGCGTGAGCTGATCGCCTACCGCTGGCCGCGCCCGCTGGCGGGCAGTCGGGTGATGGTGTCCACCGGTCTGGCCGAATGGGATGGCCAGGAGGCAATGGGGGACTGGATCGGCCGTGCTTTTGCCATGCTGGAAAGTGGCCGACGCTGAAGTCTGCGCATGGGCTGAAGCGGGATCCGGCGCAGCGGCGCCGGTTTTCGGTTATGCGGCGGTGTGTGGAGGGCAGCGTGAGTCTCCTGCATCGGTTCAAAAAGCTCCTGGATGGCGGGGATCAGGAGCTGGGTCGCGAGGATTTGCTGCGGCAGGTGGAGGAGGGCATCCTGGCCCTGCGTCGCCACGGAGCCAGGGGTAAAGAGGTTTTTCCGCCCGCCGTCCGGGTGGAGATCCGGGCTGCCGAAGGCAGCCTGACCACCCTGCGTAATTTTGTGGAAGAACCCACTTTTGAACGGGAGCTGGAGGCCCGCCTCAACAACCGACTGGTCGCCGCAGAGGCACTTCCCGCCCGGCGCTACCGGGTGGAGTCCGGACCAGGCTCGGAAGTGCGGGTGGAGGAGGATGCGGTGGCCCTGCTCGGGCGGGCCATCGTCGTTGGCGGTGATCGCGACGGGGCAGAGCTGGTGATGGAGGCTGGACGCCGTGAATGGCGCATCGGACGGGGCCCCTGGCACCAGGAGCGTGCCGACGATCAGCGCCTGCCCAACGATCTGGTCATCACTGAGAGTCTGCCCTTCGTCAGCCGTGCCGCTGCGCTCTTTCGGCGATCGGGCGCGTTGCTGGAGGTGGAATCCCGCCAACAAGGTGAGTTTCTGATCGTGGTGCGCAAGGATGGCAGCCAACTTCGCCCGGCGATGACCGCCTCGGGGCGGGTGCCGGTACGTCCCGGTGATCGCCTGGATTTTCATGATGGCGCTTCCGAGCGTCTGTCCGTGCTTATTCTTCCCCCGGAGGCCTGATGCTGAAGCCCGATGGTCCGGATCGTTTCCGGGTGGATTTTGCGGAGCTACGCCGAGAAGGTGGATGGAAGCGCCTTTTTGGTCGGGGCCCCGTAGTGGTGGACGCCTTTGCCCTCGCGCGTGCGGTGATTGGGGCTCTTCAGAGCTGTCCTTTTCGCTCGGCGACGGGTGCTCCCCAGGTGTGGAATGAGTACCGCATTTTTCTGTCTCGCGAGGACCACGATCGCCTGCGCCCGGTGGAGGGCACCCTGCACCGCGACCTGATGCCCATGCTCTACGAGGAGTTGGTGCGTCTGAATGCGGTCACCGTAGGTTCGCTGACAATCCGCCTTCTTGTTGATGATACCGACGATGTCTCGGTGGGCACGGCCATCCTCCATGTGCGCCACAGCCCCGAGGTGGAGCCCGCGGTCGGAAAGGGCGAGATCACCGTGCGTCTGGACAAGGCCACTCCTGGCAGTGTAGCGCCTACGCTGGCCCCACCGGGCGGACTACCTACCTTGATCCCGGATAGTACGCCACCGGTGGAGTACACCGAGCGGATCGGACAGACGGTGGCCATCCTGCGCACCAATGGGCAGAACATCCCCTTGGAACCAGGGGTTCGCTATGTGGCGGGTCGCGGCTTTCCGGACGCCCCCGCCGAACACCTCGCGCTCCCCGGCGCGGGAGCGAAAATCAACCGCCGCCAGGTCAGCATTCGCATGAGCGATGATCTGGTCGAGATCGGGCGTGAACCCGGTGGAAGTAATCCCGTGATGGTGGCCGGAACGCCGCTGGCTGCCGGTCAGGTGGTGGTCACCCGCCTGCCGGTCGATATCGTGCTTTCTGGGGATTTGCGCTTGGACATCATCAGCCCCGGGGGGCCCGATCCGGTGACCCTCTCCCCATGCTGAGCGCCTCAGCCCGTACCCATGCCGGCCGGGTGCGCCACACCAACGAGGATGCCTACGTCTGCCACGCGGAAAAAGGGCTTTTTGCGGTGATCGATGGCATGGGCGGCGAAGCGGCCGGCGAGGTGGCGGCCGCCATCACCGCGCGCTGCGTCGCCGAGCTTGGGTCCACCCCGGGCTTCGCCGGGGAGACGCTGCTTTCCGGCGCTTTTCAGGAGGCCCGACGCCGTATTCTTGCGCACGCTGCTGCCTATCCCGAGCACCAGAAGCTGGGTGCCGTGGGCACGGCAGCGCGCCTGGAGGACGACGGCAGACACCTCGCCATCGCCCACGTGGGAGACACACGCGCCTACCTGGTGAATTCGCGCGGGGCCCAGCGGCTCACCACTGATCACACCATGCCCGTGCCCGGAAAAAAACCGGCGGTGGCGCGGGATCTCGGTCGGCAGGACCTGCCAACGCCCTGGGTGGAAACCCTCCGGGTGGCGGTGGCGCCGGGTGACTTGTTGCTGATCTGTTCGGATGGGCTCTATGATCCCTTTCCAGAAGAGGAGCTTTTGGCAGAGCTTACCGCCTACCACCGCGATCGGACGGGTGTGGACAACATCAGCTCGCGGCTGATTGCCACCGCCCTGTCGCGCGGCGGTCCGGACAACGTCACGGTGGTGGTGGTGCGGATCACCCGCTTCCGCCGCCGGAAAATGTCGCGCCGGATGGGCTTTGCGCTCTCGGTGGGCGTGATGCTGGTGTTGCTCGGTTTTGTGGCCGGTGTGTTGCTGAACTTCCAGCTTCGCGAGGATTTTCCGACCGAGGTCACCCGGAAGGTCCGGCTGGTGGAGGATCGCCGGGTGGAGCAGCCCCTGGCCACCCGCGTGGCCAAGGAAGGTACGCTGGACTGGCGCGGGTCGCGGGTCACAGCCCCCTCCTGGGAGCTGGTGGTTGCAGGCCGCGCCGATTTTGATCTCTGCGCCCTGAAGGTGGCGGGGGACCTGCGCGTAGTGGTGGAAGAAGGAGGAGTGCTGAACATCCGCGACTGCCGCCTGCAAGCGGCGAAAATCCACATACACGCCAGGCCGGGGGCCACCGTCAGCCTCCAGCGTAGCCTCCTTTTGGCCGACGAAAGCCCGATTTTAGAGGGGACCATCACGGAGGAGGAGACGGAGCGGCGTCCCGCAGTCCCGCCCCCCGTGGTGCAGCCCGCGCCTCCGGCGCCTCCCTCTGGCGTGGCACCACCACCCGAGCCCCAGCCAACGAACAAGCCATGATCCTGGTTGAACTACTGTTGCTCCTGCTTGCGGGGGGCCTGGGCCTGTGGGGAGCGCACTGGAGCCTGGACACCGTCTTGGGGGTGGCGGTCCTGCGTGGGCAATCCGGCGATGCCGCCGTGGCCTTGGCGGCCGGGCAGCAGGGGATGCTCTGGTACGGTGCTGCGGTGCTGCTGGTGGTCCTGGCCCGCGGGGCCACCCACTTCCGTCGTGGGGAGCATGTACGCACGCCGTTGCTCCTTCCGGCGGTCTATGCGGCAACCTCGCTGGGGCTGGTGGTGCAGTACGGCTACGGGAACCCCTACATGCAGGGCTGGACCGGCCCCGCCTTCGCACAGGGGGTGTTCTACGGGAGCGCCATCGTCGCGGCAATCCTGGCTTTTCCGGGGGACCTTGCAGGGCTCATCCATCGCTTCCGGCCCGCGCTCGCTGCCACGGTGGTGCTGCTTTTTGCTGCCTTGTACCTGTTCGGAACGGAACCCGGCCGATCCGGCGCACGCATCAACCTGGGGCCGATCCAGCCCATCGAGATCGTAAAGGTGGCGGCCGTGCTCTTTTTGGGGAGCTGGCTAGGCCAACGGGCGGCGAAGCTTCGTTTTCAGCGCATGAAGCTGCTTGCGCTGACCTTTCCGCGCCCCCGCCTCCTGCTTCCCGCGATTGGCGCACTGTTTGCCGCGCTGTCCGGCCTGTTCCTGGTCCACGATCTGGGCCCCACACTGATCCTCGGGGGCGTTTTCCTCGGGCTATTTTATGTTGTTACCCGCTCCGGTGGCTGGGTGCTGCTGTCGCTGTCCGGGCTGGCGGCCATGCTCGCCTTCTTCGGCTTCTTCCCTGAGTTGGCCCCCGCAGCGTCGGTTGAGCTGCGCCTTCGGATGTGGCTGGATCCCTGGTATAACGCCCTGGCGCATGGGGACCAGTTGGTGGCAGCTTTCTGGACCATGGCGGCGGGCGGCATGTATGGCACCGGTATCGGCTCGGGATGGCCGGGCGCCCTGCCTGCAGGCCACACGGACCTGGCCTTCGCCCATGTGGTGGAAGAGCTGGGCCTCCTGGGCGGTTTGGTCTACCTCGCCTGCCTGGGAACCGCAATCACCGATGGCCTGCGTGTGGCCATCCATAATCGCACCCCCGAGCGGGTCTTGATGGCGACGGCACTGGCGCTGCTGTTGGCCTGGCAGGCGGCGGTGATTCTGGGGGGCACCCTGGGTCTGATCCCGCTGACGGGGGTGGTCGTGCCCTTCCTCTCCTACGGCAAATCCGGGATGGCCGCCTTTTTGGGCGTGGCGGCACTGATCGCCCGCCTGGGAGAGGACGGGCAGGTCCGCAGTGATACCGACGAGCTGCGCGAGCTGCGCGCGGCGGTGCAGCGGGTGCAGGTGGCCGTGGTGGGTGTGGTGGTGCTATTTGCGGCCACAACAGCTTTCCGTGCGCTTTGGCATCGCGATGAAGTGACCCTTCGCGGCGCGGTGACCACCCTGGGCGATGGCACCCCGCGCCTGATCGCCGATCCGCGTATCGCGGCGCTGGCGGCCTCCATCCGTCGTGGGCCGATCCTCGACCGGAATGGGATCGTGTTGGCCGAGAGTGTGGAGCTGGAGAGTCGGTTGTATCCCCTGGGTTCTGCGCTGGGGACTCTACTTGGACCTCCTGAGGGCGGGCTCTTGCGCGCCCGCTGGAGTGTGGAGCGGCAACAGGACGCCGTGCTGCGTGGCTGGCCTGACCGTACCGACGCCCCCGCGATCTGGTTGGCGGCCTTCCCCGCGGCCGAAGGCACTGTCGAGCGGGCGGTGATGGCGGTTCCCGGTGGGGTGGTGGAGTCGGATGCGGAGCGTTTGGCCGCCACCCGTCGCGCCGAGGCGCGCGGAAGCAGCGGTGGCCTGCGCCGCGTGACCCTGGCTGCCCCTGACTACGCGGGTCTATTGCCGCTGGTACGGCTGCCGCTGCAGGAGCGCGCTGCGGCCGTGGAGGCGCTCTCGGGCGACGTGGCCCCGCGCACGGTGCGCCTGACGCTGGAGGCCCGCCTCCAGGCGGCCCTGGCGGCCCAGGTGAAGACGGCCGCGGCCAGGAGTAAGGTGGGTGCGGCGGCCGCCGTTGTGCTCGATCCGGCCACCGGAGAGATCCTGGCGCGTGCCCAATGGCCCGACTACGACCCGGCGGGCAAGGATTGGCGAAAACTGCGCTTGGCGGCGGATCCGAAGTTCATGGGCATCTACGGTGCCTGGTCGGACAAGACCGGACTGCACGGCGTCTTCCAAGCCGGCTCGGTCTTCAAAATTCTGTCCGCGGTAGTGGCCCTGCGCGAGGGCGGCGTAAAGTCCACCGGGGAGGGGAGCTGTCCCACCACGGCCGATCCGGTCTTTACCTGCGACCAACGCTCGGAAGGGCGGGTCTCCTTCACCCTTCCCGGCTGGTCGCGCCCTATCCACGACCACGGCGACGGCGGCGGCCAGGGCAAGCTCGATCTGGTGAACGCGATCACCCGCTCCTCCAACGTCTACTTCGGCCAGCTCGCCCTGTCCTTGGGCTCGCTGCCCTATCGGAAGTTGCGGGAAGAAGGAGTGGAGTTCGGCAATGCCGGCCTGCTTTCCGAGGCCGAGGGGCCGTGGACGGGCTTGGGCTCGGCCGGCAGCCGACGGCTGGCGCAGACCGGCTTCGGGCAGGGGGCAGGCTCCTGGAGTGTGGTGCAGGCGGCGCGCCTTCTGGCGGCCGTGGCCAACGGAGGGGTCTACCGACGCTGCCCAGCCGAGATGTTGCTTGGGAGCTCCTGTACCGCCACGCCGATTCTGCCTCAGGGCAGCGATGCCACCCCCATTCTCTCCGGCATGCTCGGGGTGATGCAGAGTGGCACCGGCGCGCGACTCACCGAGCCCAAGGGACTGCGGGTCTACGGCAAGACCGGCACGGCCGATGCACCGGGTACGGCGGACGAGCGGCCCTATGGCATCAAGGCGGGCAAAGAAACGGCACCTCATTCTTGGTTTTTTGCGATCGCTGAGCCGGAAGAAAACAGCGCCTGCACGGGCGATGCGCCCGGCCGCTATGTGGTGGCGGCCGTGGTACCCCATGGCGGTTTTGGGGCTTCTGCGGCTGGACCTTTGGTGATGGCCACGCTTCAGGAGATGCAGAACCTCGGCTACTTCCCGAAGGTGCCCTGAATGGCCATCCCCGGGCACCGCGAAGACAGCCTCCTGCGAGAAGTCCCCGGCAGCCGCCGCGTCCTGCGCACCTTCACCCGTGGGCGCCTGTGCGTGACCCGCGTGCTGCTCTCCGACCGGGTGGACCCCGCCCTCTCTCCGGAGATCGAAAAAATTGTTCTTACCGGCGAGGGTTTTGCTCCGCTACCCCGCTCTCTGGATCTCACCCTGGCCGGCTACCGGGTGGCCGCACGCCTGCCCCGCGATGCCAACATGCCCTGGACCTCCGCTGTGGCCGCCGGGGTCACTCCGGATGGCTATGTCTATGTGAGCACCCGGTGGATGGAGGGCACCCCCCTGCACCACCTGATGGGGCAGCTTACCGACCGGATGAGCCGCGATCTGCTCACAGGCGCCGCGCGCATCCTGGTGGAGCTCCACGGGCGATCGATCGCCTATGGGGACTTCAAAGCGGAAAATCTGGTGATGGCACCAAACGGCAAGCTGGCGCTCATCGACCTGGACACCCTTCGCCTGGTGCCCGGGCCCACGATGTCGGTCGTCACCCAGGATGTAAGCCGATCCTGGGCGGCCCCCGAGCAGTTCCAACAGCACACCTTCCTGTCCTCGGACCTCTATGCCTTCGGGCGCCTGGTAGAGGAGATGTTTCCGGGCGGCCTACCTGTAGAATTCCGGGATCTGGTGGCTGCCTGCCGCCAGAATGATCCGCTGCGCCGCCCCCAGACCCACCTGGTATTCCAGCGGATATCCGGCCAGAAAGTGGTGTTGAAGGACTGGAATGGGCAGGTCACCCCGCCGCCCGCAGCACCGCTGGGCAGCCCCGACGCCACCGTGCGGGTGGAGGAGGCTGTGCCGGGCCCCCCCGCACTAGGGCCGCAGCCCTCCCCGGTCGCCACCGGCGGGCTGCCGATTCCGTTGCCCGCCGGCGAGCCCGCGGTGGAGCCGATGGTGGAGTTCGACGAGCCTCTGTTCGACGCACAAGAGGCAGAGGCACCGGCCGCTCCGCCATCGCCGCCGGTGGCCCTTCCCATCGAAAGAACCGATGGGAAGGGGGCTCCCATCGGCCCCAATGGCCTGCCCCCATTGATTGAAAAAACCGATGGGTTGACGAAAACCATCGTTTCAGCCAATGCTGGGCCCGCGCGGAAGACAGGCTTTTTTAGAGGTTGTTTGGGTCTGGTGGTGATCGCGGGGCTGTTCGGGGTGCTGCTCTGCGCCGGCTTCATCGGCTACCAGCAGCAGCAGGACCTGGCCCTGGCAAACACTCAGGCAGAGGAGACGATGGACGCGCTCCGGCGCTACAAGACCGACGCGCGCATCAACGGCGACAAGGAGATGCGTCAGGGGATCAAAACCAGGGCCGATGAGGCCTATGCGCTGGCCGACACCCCGCGCAGCTCGGCGGTGCGTGCACTGGCGACGGTTTGGGGTCAGGGCTGGCAGGATCGCGGAAAGATTTGGAATCCCGCAGACTTTGAGACGGCAGAGCAGGTGGTCAATGCGGCCAGGCCTGCCGACCAGCCAGAGGTGTTGCTGGCCAGAGCCACACTGAACCTGGGTGCCTGCCGGTTGAACCGAAAGAATGCCTCGGCAGCGGCGAGTGCCTGCCTGGAGAGTCTGAAGGCCCTGGACCGCTTTTTCAGCGTTCTCCCTGTAGAACCGGAGTGGAACTGGATGCGGGTGGAGGGTGTGTGGGTGGAGGTGATGGTACTCTCCGAGCAGTACGCCTTTGCCGGCGCGGGAGAGCAGGTGCAGATCCTGGGTCGGGCCCGGGATCGCTGCCTCCAAGTGCGCCCCTTTCTGGACGATGCCCCGGTAAATGGGCCGGAGCTGCTGGAGGACTGTCTTCGGCTGGACGGTCTGGCGGCCGACGTGGATGCCTGGCTTGCGACGGCAAAATTGTTGTTGGAGAAAAAGGACGACAGCGACACGCGCAAGCAGCTCTACTACGCGGCCGGCGAGGGCTGCGAAAAGACACCCGTGGTGAAGGGTCGCAGTCGCGTAGAGCCCGGCTCCAAAGCCGATCCCTGGTGTGCCACGATGGGTCTGGCGGGGCAGGGGGAGTGGGAGGCCGCAGCCCGCATGGTCCAGTCGGCCACGGTGCTACAGGATCCCTCGGCCCACCCCTGGGGAATTCTGATTGAACGCCTGAAGAAGGAATCGCCAAACTCCTTTTATCCCTGGGGTTGGTGATGCGCCCGCATCCGGAGGTGTCGCCCGCCCGGCGCCGGGGCTACCTGTTTGTGGCGCTGCTCCTGCTGGTGTTTACCGTGGAGAGTGCGCGGGAGATCAGTCTTTTCCAGCGTAGCAGTGCGGAAAAGGAGTACCGTGCCGCACAGGACCGCCTGGAGAGCGCGGTGGAGCGCTGGGAGGACTCCATTGTCAAACGGGTCGAGTACTTTTTGCAGCTTGCGGAGCATCGTGGCCGCCTTCTACAGGATCTACGTCCATCGTCCATGAGCTGGTTTGACGGCATCTTTGTATGGGAGCCGCGAAGCCTGCTCTTCCCGGTGCCGCGGGTCGAGGAGGATCTCGCCAAGATCCGTGCCAATGCCTGCATCCAGAAGGCCGAAGAGCTGAGCCGAGAAGATGGTCCGGCCGGGGCGAGGGCCTTGGAAGGCTGCATCGGCCGCGACGTGGCGGTGAGCCTGCTGGCGGCTTCGGACGCGGCAGAGCTGTGGTTGAATGCGGGCGCTCCCGCAGAGGCCGCGCGGGTGCTCCGCACCGTGGACGCGCTGACCCGGGCCGAGCTGGCCCTGGCCTCTCGCCGGGGGCTGCCCATCCGCCGGGTGCTCTCCCTTCGCCTCCAGTACGTCCGCGTTCTGGGGGAGGACGCGCCGCAAATGCAGGTTCTCGCGGCAGAGGTGAGCGATCTGGACGGGGAGTCCATGGAGGGGGTGCTGGACCTCTACGAGTACCCCATCCTGGCCAAGGCCCGCGGTGTCTTACAGTATGATGATGAAGAGCTGTTGGCGCGCGCCAAAAGGCGTGTGGATGCGCTGCGCGAGATCCGCGATCACACCTGGAACGTGGAGGAGGCACCACATCTGGAGGACGGGCCGCGGCTCTATGTAGATCCCGTGGGAGATCCTCCCTATCTGCTCTTCTACGCCCGAATCGGAGAGGGCGACACACTGGCGGCCGTGCAGGTGGACCAGCCCAACCTGATCAAGGACCTGCTCCAGAAGATGAACAAGGTTCGTCCCTGGCTTTCCATTCGCGACCCCGGCGGCAAGGTGGTGGACGGGGTGGAGGGAGCCCTCGGCCCGCAGATGGCCTTCACCCGGGTGCTCCCGCACCTTCGGGTGGGCCTGACCATGGCCTATTTTCAAGATAATACCCCGACCAACAACCTTTTTGCGCAGACCCTTCCCATGTTGTTGGGGCTGTTCACCGGAATCGCCGCGTTGTTGGCCCTGATCCGCACGGATCGGCAGCAGAGTGACCTGATGGAGCAGCAGCGGGAATTTATGGCTCGTGTCACCCATGAGCTGAAGACCCCCCTGGCAGGAATCCGCTTAATGGCGGAGAATCTGGAGTTGGACTCCTTCCGCGACGACAGCAAGCGGCAGCGATTTGCCCGCCAGATTGTAAAGGAGGCCGAGCGCCTGGGCGCGCGGGTGGACGAAGTGTTGAAGGCTGCCAATCGCCCCGAGCTGGGCATGCCGGAGGATGTGGACATCGACGCGATGGTGGCAGAGATCGGCGAGCGTTGGAAGCCACTTTTTGAGCAGCATGGCGCGAGCCTTCACGTGGAGGCGGCGACCGTGGGCAAGGTGCGCACCCAACGCAGCCTGCTGCGGGATGCGCTCTACAACTTCATGGACAATGCCCTGAAGTATCGGCGCGAAGACCGGCCTGGAAAGGTGATCTTCCGGGTGAGCGCTGACCGGCGTACGGTGACTTTTGATATCGAAGACAATGGCCTTGGGGTGCCCGCCCACATGCGGAAGGCGATCTTTGAGCGCTTCCGCCGGGTGGAGGGGCCCGGTCGCGGATTGTCTGGCGGACATGGCTTGGGGTTGTATTTTGTCGCAGAAGCTGCCCGGCTGTTGGGCGGCAAGGTAGAATGTCGAGAGGGCGCCGATGGTGGAGCCCGCTTCTTACTTCGAATTCCCCGGAGGGGTTGATGGAATCGCTCGGTGCAAGCATCCTGGTGGTAGAGGACGATGAGACCCTGGCCATGGGTCTGGAGAGCGCGCTGGAGCATGAGCGCTTCCAGGTGACCCATGTGGATCGCGGCGAGAAGGCGCTGGCCGCCATCGAGGATGATCTCCCCGATCTGATGCTGCTGGACGTCATGCTGCCCGGCATGGACGGCATCACCGTATTGAAGAAGGTGAAAGCCGAACATCCCGAGCTGCCCATCATCATGGTCACCGCCAAGGGTGCGGAGCTGGATCGGGTACTGGGTCTGGAGCTGGGTGCGGATGACTACGTGACCAAGCCATTTTCTCTCCGCGAGCTGACCGCACGCATCCGTGCACGCTTGCGCGCACGTCCCGCCGCTCCGCGCACGCCCGAAACCTTCCGCTTCGGCAAAAACGAGGTGGACCTGCGCCGCCGCATCCTGACGCGCGAAGGGGTGGAGCACCGCATGACCACCCACGAGTCCGGCGTGCTCCAGTACCTGATCGCTCACCGGGGCCAGGATGTAAGCCGTGAAGACTTGCTCCAGCACGTCTGGGGCTACTCGCCCACCATGGCCACGCGCACGGTGGACAACCAGATCCTGAAGCTGCGCAAGAAGATCGAGGAAACCCCGGCCGATCCCCGCCACATTCTGACGGTGCACGGCACGGGCTACCGCTTCGAGGTCTGAGGGACTCTATCAGCCTGAGCTACCGACGGTGACGGGCACCTCGGTGGGTCAGAGCCCTCCGGCAGCGGCTCCTTCGACTGAATGAATCCTCATTCCGTCGAAAAAGCGCTCTCCCTTCGCCGCCATCTCGCGCAGCTTGGTCGCGGGTGCAAAGCGCTCGCCATGCTGCGCGCTCAGTGCATCCAGCTCGGCTACCAGCGCCGGAAGACCCTGCCGATCCATCCAGGCCAGGGGACCGCCGGTGTTGGGCGCAAAGCCGATGCCGAAGATGGCACCCACCTCAGCGTCGCGGTACTGCCGCAAGATGCCCTCGTCGAAGCAGCGGGCCACCTCGGCACATTGGGCCAATAGCAGGCGGCGGGCAAGGGCGGGCACCTCGGCGCTCTGGCGCGGGGCGGTCAAACCGGCCAGACCCGTCCAGATGCCCGTGCGTTTGTAGCCACGGCTGCCCTGCGTATACTCATAAAAGCCCTTGCCGTTCACCTTCCCCAGGCGACCGTGCTGATCCACCAGGGCCACCAACAGCGCCGTGGCCTGCGGCAGGCCGCGACCGGTATATTCGGCCGCCTGCTCCAGGACATGCCGTCCCAGGCGCAGGCTCACCTCATCAAAGACCTGAAGCGGCGGCACCACCATGCCCGCACTCCGCGCCGCCCACTCCACCAGCACTGGATCGATGCCCTCTGCCACCATCTGCACCCCTTCCAGGAGGTAGCTGGCAAAAACCCGCGACGTGTAGAAGCCGTAGCCGTCGTTCACCAGGATGGGCAGCTTCTTGATGTTGCGGCAGAAGGCCAACGAGCGCGCCAGCGTCTTTTCCGAGGTCTGGTCCCCGTGGATGATCTCCAGCAAGGGCATCTTTTCGACCGGAGAGAAGAAGTGCAGGCCCACAAAACGGTCGGGATGGGCAGAGGCCTCGGCCAGGGCGGTGATCGGCAGGGCAGAGGTGTTCGAGGCCCAGATCGCGTTGGGGCTGAGCAGGGGCTCCAGCTCGCGGGTGACCCGGTGCTTGATCGTCATGTCCTCGATCACCGCCTCGATCACCAGATCGCTGCCCGCGATCGGGCCATTCTCCAACGTTCCCGTCACTTTTTCCAGGATGGCCGCCACCGCAGCCGGGCCTTTGCGCTTGCCCACCCGCTCCGCCTCGGTGCGCACATGGGCCATGCCCGCCTCCAGGGCGGCAGCGGTGATGTCCTTCAGCACCACCTCGTAGCCACGGGAGGCGCAGAGAAAGGCAAGTCCGGCGCCCATCATCCCTGCCCCAAGGATCGCCACCTTGCGGATGCCCGCATCCTCTCCCTTCGCCAGCGCGGGCAGTCCCTCGTGGCGCTCAGCAGCGCTCCGGTGGAAAAAGAAGGTGCGAATCATATCTTTGGCCTGATCTGACACGGCCAACTGCACAAAACGCCGCGCTTCCACTTCCAGGGCACGGTCGAATTGCAGCGAGGAGCCCTGCTGCACCACCGAGATCGCCGCCTCTGCCGCCGGGAAGACGCCATTGGTCTTCTGGTAGAGCATCGCGCAGCCCACCATGAAGATGTTGCGACCTTCTTCACTGTTGGGGGCGGGGGCAGGCCACACAAAGTCGCCGCTGTCCCACGGTTGCTTCCGGCCGGGGTTCTTGGCCAACCAGCTCCGGCAGCCCTCCAACAGGCTTGCCACATCGGGCGCCAGGGCGTCCAGCATCCCCGCCGACGCCGCTTCGGCCGCCCGCAGGATTTTGGCCTGGGCGATGTTCTCCAGCGCGCCCTGGATGCCGATCAGGCGGGGCAGCCGCTGGGTTCCACCGGAGCCGGGGATCACGCCCAGGTTCACTTCCGGCAGGCCCACCTGCAGCTCCGGGCTGTCCAGGGCCGCGCGGTAGTGGCAGGAAAGCGCCAGCTCATAGCCGCCGCCCAATGCGGTTCCGGTCAGTGCACAGGCCACCGGAACCCCTTGTTCGATGCTACGGAAGAGGCCAGAGAGGCTGCGTACCTGGCTGTAGAGGGCCGCGGCGTCGCGGATGCCATAGAGCATGTCCAGGTCGGCGCCCACGCAGAAGTCGCGGTGGCCCGAAGCCAGAACGATCCCCTTCAGGCCAGAAAGGGAGCGGGTTGCTGCCAGCGCCTCCGCCAGTCCCTCGCCAAAGCGGGCGTTGATCTTGTTCGCGCGGCCCTCCATCTTCAGCAAGAGCAGCGCCTGTCCGGTTGCAGCATCCCACCACACCCGTGCCACGTCCGAGGCAAAAACCCGCTCCCCACCAAAGAGACGCTCGATCTCGCTCAGCTCCAGATTCTGGTTCATCACCACCTCCGGGGATTTTTCGTATATCCCGTTTCGATATATTCTGATTCGATATAAGTGAAAAAAGCGGCCTCAGACGCGCTCGATCAGCGTGGCGATGCCCATCCCCCCGCCGATGCACAGGGTGACCAGACCGGTGGAGAGGTTGCGATCCTCCAGGGCGTCCAGCACGGTGCCCAGCAGCATGGCCCCGGTGGCGCCGAGTGGGTGACCCAGGGCGATGGAACCCCCGTTCACATTGATCTTCTCCTCCGGCACCCCCAGCTCGCGGGCCCAGGCCAGCGGCACCGCCGCAAAGGCCTCGTTCACCTCGTACAGATCCACATCTGCGGCCGACATCCCAGCCTTTTTCAGGGCCTTGCGGGTAGCTGGAATCGGACCCGTCAACATCAGCAGCGGCTCTTCCCCCGAAAGCGCCACGGCGCGGATTTTGGCGCGCGGCTTCAGGCCCAGGCGCTCGCCCGCCTCTCTGCTGCCCACCAGCACCGCTGCCGCACCATCCACAATTCCCGAGGAATTCCCGGCGTGGTGGACGTGCCGGATGCGCTCCACCGCGGGGTACCGCCGGCGGGTGAGGGCGTCCAGACCGAACTGTGTACCCATCAGCTCAAAGGCAGGCTTCAGACCAGCCAATTTTTCAATGGTGGTGTCTGCACGCGGGTACTCGTCCGCCTCCAGAATGGGCAGCCCGCTGCCGTCCAGCACCGGCACCACGGAGCGGGAAAAGGCCCCGGCGGCCATCGCCGCTGCCGCCTTCTGCTGGCTGCGGAGTGCAAATTGATCTACTTCTTCGCGGGTGATCCCATAGAGGGTCGCCAGAAGGTCGGCCGAGATGCCCTGGGGCACGCCGCCCACCGTCCACTGGGTCTCCGCCTCCCAGATGGCGCCGCCGTCGGAACCCATTTTCACACGGGACATGCTCTCCACCCCGCCCGCCACGACCAGATCGTGGAAGCCGCTGGCGACCATTGCGGCCGCATGGTTCACGGCCTCCAGGCCCGAGCCGCAGAAGCGGTTGACGGTGACCCCGGGGGCCGAAAAGTCCCAGCCCGCCTGAAGCGCCGCAAAGCGCGCGATACAGGCCCCCTGTTCGCCGGTCTGGGTGACGCAGCCGATCACCACATCGTCCACCTGATTCGTCGGCAGAGAGGTGCGCTTTTCAAGGGCCTTGAGCGACTGGGAAAGCAGATCGATCGGGCGCACCACATAGAGGCTGCCGTTGTCCTTTCCCCGCCCCCGGGGGCTGCGGACGGCGTCGTAGAGGTAGGCTGTGGACATGGTCACTCCGAGAGGGGCGCAGTCTATCGGATGGGGCTTCGGCGTGCATCTTTTCCGATCCGGGGCTATCATGGGGGCGGTAGGAGGGGAGATGCTGCTGCTGTGGTTGGCCTGTACCAAGCCCGATATCAAGCCGGATCCGGAAGAGAGCGGCTACATCGATAGACATTCGGAAGTGGTGGATGATAGCGGCGATAGCTCGGAGAGTGCGCCCGACTCCACTCCGGACAGCGACGACAGCGATACCGGTCATTCCCCCCAATTGGTGGGGTTGGACGTGTATCCCCAGGGACTGACGGTGGCGGTGGGGGCGAGCTGGTCCATGCAGGTGGTGGGCATCGACAGCGAGGGCCGTCGTGACTGGACCACTGCAAGTCGCTGGTACAGCGACGACGATACGGTCGCGACGATTGACACAAATGGACGGGTGCTGACCATGGGGGCGGGGAGCACCCGTCTGCACGCCGAGCGCGACGGGTTGGACGCCGGCGCGCTGGTGACGGTGCGGGACGATGGCTTGGTTGAGATTCAGGCCCTGGACGGTCGTGATGGCACGGGGATGGGCAAGATGACCGTGACCTTGCCCGACGGCACCACCGGCACCACCGACAGCAACGGAAAGTTGACCCTGCCCTGGGCGGATCCCGGGCCGTTGACACTTACGGCCTATAAATACAAGGTCAACGGGGTGGCCTTTGTGGACACCATCTCCCGTTCGATTGTGTTCAGCACCTTTCCCAAGGGCCATGATCGCCAGCGCGGCACGATGTTGGGCCAGGTGGATCTTTCAGTAGTTCCCGAGGGAGACTGGGATCAGTTGGTGGTGGGAATGGCCGGAGCCGGGGCCCAGGGCGAGCTGGCAGGCGTGGTGCTGGAGGATCTATTGGGGAAAGATCGGGAGCTGACGGTGTTGGGTGTCACTGTGCATGCTCCGGGAAATCTATTTGTGAAGGGAACGGTCGAGGACTACCAAACGCAGATTTGGGCCGAGCCGGTGGTGGCCTGGGGCCTCGCGGGTGCCTTGGATATCGCGACCCTCACGGGGGCCAGTGGGGTGGGGGAGGTGATGACCATGCTCACCTCTGAGCTTGAGAATTTCCGGTGGGGCTACACGGGGGGCGGTCAGGGGGTGCTCGACGGCACCACCGAGCTGGATGTGGCGATGACCACCCCCTTCGACAGCAGCGTGGACCTGGTTCTTCCTGCGCTGCCAAGTGGATTTAATGGGACAGAGGCCTATTTTTTGATGTCGGCCCGCGAGCGGGTGGATGGCTGGGTGGTGGACGGTTTTGGCGAGGGCCAAGCCGGGCAACAGGCCACCGTCCACCGTGTTCCCGAAGGATCGGTGGCGGATGCGCTGGGCGAGGCGGTGCTGGTGTACAACGAGGTGGGCGGGCTGGGAACCACGGGGATGGTGGCGACGGCGATCGCGGAAAACTACGGCGACACCTGGGAGAGTCCGGATCTGCTCGCCATTCCCACCCTGGACAACTGGGACAGCGCGGGCCGCAGCATCGCGCTGACGGTGGACAGCCGCGCCAACTACGTCCACCTGCGCTGCTATGATCGTCACGATCTGGCCTATGACATCTACCTGCCCGGCTCCTACAGCGGCGTCCTTCCGTTGGCGGATCCCGACTTTTTGTGGGACGATGCTGATCTGCAGATCATCAGCTCAGAGTCCACCCGGGCCGGCCGCGAGGATCCGATCAGCACCGGGCGGCTGGACCCCCGCCAGCAGCAGGCGCGCCGCATGGTGCGCGCGGCGTGGCGCTATTGAGGGCTGCGAGACTGGGAAATGCGTGGGGTGCTTCATTCGGACCCCTTGCGGATCGGTGGATGGAACGCCCCTACTGATCCCGCAGTTCAAACTCAAAATCATCCAACCCGAAGCCGGCGGAGTCATCGATCTCGTACACGGCGACCGAGACGACGTTTTCGTAGTCGGTCAGGTCGGCCAGGGCCGTCCCGTTCTCGCCAGAGGTGCTCACCCGGAAGTCCACGGTTTGAACCTCGCCATCTTCGGTGGTGATATCCGCCAGAGCCACCTTGCCGTCGCCGGACCCGGTCAGCCACCAGGACAGGTTGCGCACGGGGCGGGGGAAGTTAATCGTAAAGTCGATCTCGTAGCCACGATTGCCGAGACCATCGGTGGTGAACACAAACCAGGAACCGGAGTGCGCCTGCGAGGCGTACTCAAAGGAGTACATGTGATGGCCGCGTTCCTGCACGTCAAAGGTCAGGAACTGGCTGTAGGCGCTGTCGCAGTCACTCTCCTGCCGCTGGTCCTCGAAGTCGATGGACACCTGGGACCAGGTGTAGACCGGGGCCGAGGAGTCGTCCCCGCCGCTGCTGTCATCCGTGTTGTTGGTGTTGTTTCCAGGCTTGTTGGGCGAGCCACCCGTGCAGGCCACGAGGAGGCTCAGGCAAAGGAGGGAGATTCCGTTTTTCATGGCGCGTTGCTAACCGGTTGCCCCCCTCGGCGCCCGGGGCGGCCCGTCAAAGCGTCGCAAGGGCTGCGGTGTGGGTGCGTCGCTTCTCCTCTCCCCGTGGCCGCGGTGTGGTTAAGCTGCTCCCATGATCGAAACCGCACGCGCCGCCTTTCTCCCCCTCGCCGTTCGACCCGAGCTGAAAGAGGCCGCTCTCCAGCACTTGCAGCGCTGGCTGACCGACCCTCAGCTCGCCGACTGGCGCCCCCAGATCGACGCCATGTTCGAGAAAAAGCGCTGGGACCTCCTGCTGGACTGTTTCTATCAGGTGCTGCCCTTCGGCACGGGTGGCCGGCGGGGTCCCGTGGGCGTGGGCCCCAACCGCTTCAACCCCTGGACCCTGTCGGCCTCGGTGCAGGGGCATGTGGAGTGGCTCAAGTCCAAATACGGTAGCGACCAGCCCCTGTCCGTGGTGATCGCCTACGATGTACGCCGCTATCTGGACAGCGTGAACCTCTACGATCGCAGCCTGCCCAATCCTGCCATGGGCCTGTCCTCCCGCGATTTTGCCGAGATCGCCGCCGGGGTCTACGTTGCGAATGGTGTGTCGGTCACGATGCTCCCGCCCGGATCGGAAACCTACGTCAGCACCCCCGAGCTTTCTTTCGCCATTCGCCACCTGGGCGCAAGTGGTGGTCTTAACATTTCTGCCTCTCACAACCCCCCGGACGACAACGGCGGCAAGTTCTACAATGCGCTGGGCGGCCAGGAGGTGCCCCCCGATGACGAGCGCATGGCGACGCTGGTGGAGCAGGTGCAGGAGGTGCGCTCGGTCAGCTATGCCGAGGGTCGTCGCTTGGGGCGCATCCAGGACTACGGCTCCGACATCCACGACGCCTATGTGGCCGCAAACCTTTCCACCTCGTTGAAGCCCCAAGCCCGCTCCGCCAGCGTCGTCTTCACTGGTCTGCACGGCACCGGCGACACCACCGTCGCCGAGGTACTGCGTGCCGCCGGCTTCCACCTCAGCATCGAACCCACGCAGGCCAGTCACGACGGCAGCTTCCCGAATGTGCCCTTCCGCACCCCCAACCCCGAGGTGCGTGCGAGCATGGAGCGCGCCGTGGCCATGGCCAAAGAGCAAGGTGCCGATCTGGTGATGGCCTGTGACCCCGACGCCGACCGCATCGGGCTCTGCTGCCGCGATGGCGAGGACTTCCGCTTCTTCACCGGCAACGAGATCGGAGTGCTGGTCACCGAATACCGCCTTCTTTACGGCAATAATCCCCGTCCCATCGTCCTGAAGACCGAGGTGACGTCGGACCTGATCCGTCGCGTGGCCGAACGCCACGGCGCGCGGGTGGTGGGCAACCTGATGGTGGGCTTTAAGTACATCGGTGAGGCGCTGCGGCTTCTGGAGTCTGAAGGCAGCTTTCTGGGCATCGAAGGCAGCCTGGAGGACTTCTGTGTCGGCATCGAAGAGTCGCACGGCGTGCTGGTTACCCCGCTGATCCGCGACAAAGATGCCGCCGGTGCGGCGCTGGCACTGGCGGAGTATGCCAGCCTGTTGAAGGAGGAGGGGAAGACCCTCGCGGACGCGCTGCGGGGCCTGTGGCTGCGCGAGGGCTACCTGCACAACGACCTGGTCAGCACGGTGATGCGCGGGGCCGCCGGGCGCGCCCGTATCGAAAAAATCCAGCAGGGAATGCGGGACAACCCGCCCACCGAGATCGGCGGCCATGCAGTCACCGCCTTCCACGATCGCGCCGATCCCAAGGGCCCCTGGGGCCCGATCAAGTCGGGGACGGACGCCGCAAGCCGCGATATGTTGGTCTTCCAGTTGGGTCCTGATCGCCGCATTCTTTTGCGCCCCTCGGGCACCGAGCCCAAGAACAAGATCTATGTGGAGGTCTGCGGCCGCCCCGGGGCGCCGCTGGAGACCGAAGTGCCGCTGGTGGTGGCCGAGGCCAAAGATCTGGCCATCGCCTTTGCCCAGCAGATGCTGGCGCGGGTGGACATCCACCTGCCCGCCTGGGCGCTGCGGGTCAGCGACCTGGTGGCCATCGAGCACAAGCAACACTTCGCCGAGGTGGTGATCCCCGGCCTGTGCAGCCGAATTTCCGCAGGCGAGCCGGTGCAGGACTGGCTGGCCGACCAGCTCCGTCCCTACGGGAAGGATCCCCTACGCCTCGTGGCGGATGCGGTGCGCGCCTGGGCGGTCCAGGGGTCCGACGATGCGGGCGCCGTGCGGGCCGTCTTTGGCGTCTAGCCGGGGAGCAGGGGAAAGGACGCTGGCGGTGTCAAGAGTTGACGCGTCAAGGGTATTTTCGAGTCAGGTCTCGGGTCGCACATAAACAGGAAGGCGGATTCTCAGGCGGGTGCGTCCCACGTCGCTCTCCACCTCCACCCGCCCGCCCATGTTTTGAAGGGTGGTGTGGGCAAGCGTCAGGGCGAGGCCCGAGACGTCCGGTCTGCATTCAAACCACGGATCAAACAGGTGCTCCACGTGGTTGGGCGCGATGGGGGGGCCGTTGTCCTCCACGTCCAACACCACCTCATCCCGGCTGCGCCATACATGCAGGTACAAGTGCTGTTGCTCGCGACGCTCCGGTGGCAGCCGGGTGCCCATATGCAGGAGCAGGTTGACGAAAGACTGGGCCAACCTGGCGTGGTTGCCCCACAGGAGGGTTGTCGGCACCAGAGGAGGGCTCTCCTCCATCTGCGCATGCCGACGCAGCACATGCCGGGTCACCCGAAGGGCCACCGTCAGCACTGCGCCCAGATCCACCTCGGCCTCACCCGGGTCATCCACCCGGGAAAAGGTCTTCAGGTCGGCGACAATACCCTGGACCCGCGTGGCGCCTTCCAACGCGTCGGTCAATGCACTCAGTACCTCGGGTAGTTCGCCCGTTTGCGGCAAAGCACCAATGCTTTCCACCGCATAGCTGAGGTTGGCCAGCACATAGGACAGGGGGTTGTTCAGCTCGTGCGCCATGCCTGCAGCAAGGGTACCGAGCGACGAGAGCCGTCCGGCAAGCTGGATTCTGCGCTCCATGGCCTGCTCGGTGGTCACGTCGGTGACCAGGCCCACCCACAGCGGCGTGCCCTCGGCGTCGGGCTGCACCACGGCCTTCATGCGTACCTGGCGGAGATCGCCGTCTTTTCTACGCACCCGCAGATCCACACAGGCACTGCCCGTTCGGCGAAGCAGGCCGGGAAGTGCTTCAACCCGCTCCCAGTCGTCCGGATGGATCCGCTGCCGAAGCCGGTTCAGGTCGGCGACCACATCCGCCGGACGCTCCCCCAGCAGCTCCTCGAGCGCGTCGCTGGCGTAGAGCAGGGGGCTCTGGTTGGGCTCAAGAGTTCCAACAAAAACGGCGCCCGGCATTGCCGCGCTGATCCACCGCAGGCGGGCCTCGCTGCGCTGGAGCTGGCGCTCGGTCTGGCGGCGCTCGGTGATGTCGCGTCCCACCGCCATCATCCCCAACAGCTCCCCATCGGGACCCGTCATTCGGGTTGCGTTCCACAATAATGTACGGAATCCATCTGGACCGAGCACATCATTTTCGTAGTCTTCCGTAGGCTCCCCCGCCAGCACCTTGTGGATGTCCGCGCGCACCCCGGCTCGAAGTTCGGGAGGAACAAAGCGCTCTACATAGTCGGTGCCCACCACATCTGCGGCGCGCACCCCCAGCAGGCGCTCTGCATGGATGTTCATCTCGATCAGCATTCCCCGGCTGTCCAAGCAGACAATTACCGAGTTCGACGCCTGAAAGAGGGCGTTTTTCCAGGATTCAGCGGGGAGGGGCTGCGGCATGGACAGGGGCGATAACCCACCGACCGGTACGGCTGCAAGCGCCGCAGTGGCTAACAATAGCGGACAAGCGAGGCGCTGCTGCACGCCGCGCCATGCGCCCTGCTTGAAAAAGGGCTATGAGGGCAGGTGTATCGCCTTCCCCTGCTGGTTCCCCGCCACGCCTGCTCTCCGCGCGACCATGTGCGGGCGGGAGATGTGTGGCGTCTGGTACAGGAGGCCGCGGTGGCCCACTCCGCCGCCGTGGGCTGGCCGCCGTCCCGCTACCGCACTGTTGCCGGGGGGTGGGTGGTGCGGGAGCTGGTTGGACTTCACCACCGCGAGCTGCACTACGGCGAGCTTCTGGAGGCGGAAACCTGGAATTCCGACCGGCGGCGGGAGCTGCTGTACCGACGGGAGACGCGGGTGGCGGATGCGATGGATGCGTCCGTGGACTGGGTCTATGTGGGAGCCTCCGGTCCCGTGCGGGCCCCGCCAGAGCTGGTGGCCGCCTTCCCGATCTGCGAGCCGGGGAAGATCGCGACTTTTCCCGAGCTTCCTCGGTTGGTGCAGCCGCTGGACCTGCCACACCTGCACCTGGTCCCCTGGTACACCGAAATGGACCCCCAGGGTCACCTGAACCATCCCCGCTACATCGACTGGGCAGATGAGTGGATCAGCCGTTGGATGGTAGGGGAAGGAAAGGATCCAATTGCACTTTCCGCACATGCGGAGCATGTACGCTTCCGGTTGGCGGCGCTGGCCGGTGACCGGGTGCGGGTGCAGGGGCAACTGGTAGCGGCCGAGGGAGATCGCCGGACTTTTGCGGTGCAGGCGCTGCGGGAGGGCGGAGAGCAGCTTGTGGAGCTGCGGCTGGTCCGCCGGCACCCCGACTGGCCGGCACGCTGATGCTTTGGCTGTTGCTGGCCTGTGCCCCCTACCGCAGCTACCCCCTCCTGCAATTCGACGCGGGGCAGGGCCGAGATGGGCTGGAGCTGACCGGCCTGGCCCGACTGGGCGACGGGCAGGTGGTGGTCACCGCCGAGGGCGACGCCGATGCACTCTACAGCCCCGTATCGGGCGACGGAAGCCACGGCCTGAGTCCCGGCAGTGGGGTGCTGGAGGTTTTTCCCCTGGTAGATGGCCGGGGAATCTGTCCCGAGCGCCGCTGCGAACGGGGCTACCGGGCACGGGTACGTCTTCGCCCCTGGCCCATCCAATGGCAGGGCGACGCCAAGCGCCTGCCCTTCAACCTCTCGGACATCACCGCCTTCGGAGAGGAGGCCCTGCTCGCGGTGACCGAGTACAGTACGGTCGGGCGCCGCACCGGTGCCCGTCGTGACTATCTGGTGCGTTCCCGGCAGCGCACCGAACGTTTGGTGCTATTGACGCGTCAAGATGGTTACTGGAAAGAAGAAATTGATCCAGAGTTGAACCAGCTCCAGGCGCTGCTGTCCGACTGGGGCCGCGGAAGCTGTGCCGATGACATGCTGGTGGAGGGGCTGGCCTGGGATCCCGGCGAGGCGGTCGTCTACATCGGGTTGCGCCGCTGTGAGGGCCCGCGTGCGCAGGTGCTGCGCTATGCCCTGGGCCAGGCGCGCGAAGGTCGGGCCGCCGATCTGGAAGTGGCCGCCAGCGGCGTGAGCGGCGGTGTGGGCCCCGAAGAAGGGGTTTCCGCGCTGAGTTTTGCGGCCGGGCGCCTGTGGGCGCTCACCGCGTGGGACTCCTACGGCTATGCCACCGAGCCTGCCTGGGGGGGCCGCCTGCACGAAGTGCGTGATGGGACGCTGGTTCCTGTGGATCTTCCCGGGCCCTTTGTGGATCGACCCTCAGGGCTGGCGGTGGTGGATGGCTCTGCCGACCTGCCCTTTTCGGCTCTGGAGGCCACCGTCGTCTTTGATCCGGACGATGCACTGGACGAAAATCTCCGGCCAAGCATCACAGTACTGCATCCACGCACGCCAAAGCCCGGGCAGGGAGCCTACATCGGGCTGGTGGATCAGCAGGCGCTCCCCGAGCCATTGGCCCTTGGCCTCAACGGTTTTGACTTCCGTTGGTACGCCCGTGATCATCGGCTTTCTCAGATGGCACTTCTGCTGGAACGGCTGCCCGGCCGACCACCGGGAGCGTGGACCCGCAGCCTCGGCGGCTTTTGGCAGGGGGTGATCGGCAGTGCACTGGGGCTCACCTCGGCCAGCCTGCCGGGACGCCCCAAGTGGGCGGGCCACAACCGCCAGGCCGTGGCTCTGACCGACTATGCTGCCGTACCGGGTCTGGAAATGCGGCGCTACCGTGCGGTTCTTTCGGTACTCCCGCGCGAGCGCGAGCGTCGCGACCCCTCCGTGGCCAGCCTGCTGCGCACCATCCGCGACGACTATGCCCTCCATCTACCGCGACCAGAGGGTGTTCCCGAGGAAGCAGGCGTAATTTTGCAGGGTTTTTCGATCGACACCGGCTCCCGCGCAGACCGCGGCATCTGCCTGGCCGCCATGGACCTGGGGGTGGACCGGGCCCCCGGCGAGGTGGTCCTGAGGGCGATGCTGGTGGGCGGGCTCTGCAATGATTTTGACTTTCGCGGCCCGGATCTAAGGCATGGAGTCACAACGGATGTAGAGGGCGGGGTCGAGGTGGTGCTGCACTACGCCCTGGTTTGGGGGGTGCCGACCCGCTCCTGGAGTGTCTCCATCGAGGATCGGGAGGTGCCCGCGCCGGCGGAAAGACCACTTCGCGGGCCACGGGAGATGAACGACAAGGCCTCGCGTGCACATCTGCACTGCGCACGGGTGGGTGAGGGAGTGGAGCTGCTGCCGCGCCCGGAGCCGTCGCCGCCCACGGACTGGCTGGACGTGGCCACCGAGCTGCGCGGCGAGGTGGGGACTTCTTCCGCCTCTCTCCACGGTTTTGCCTTCGCCTTCGATCCGGTGGGTTTTGCCGAAAACCCCGGCCAGCCCCGAACGGATGCGGATGTGCTGCGTCGCAACCAGTACATCTATCGCTACCTCGTTCGTGCATTTGGTGGTCCCGATGGTGCCTTTGTGGAAGGTGGCTTTACACACGGTATCCACCGGCGCGGTCCGATGAAGGATAGTGCGCCGCCCACCGCGCTGTACCTGCGCACCGATCTCACCGCAATCGACGCACCCGGGGCCGTGGGCTGGGACATGCCGCGCGAGGGCGCGGATCCCAACCTGTTGCCCGAAGATGGCTTTATCCGCTGGGCAGTCACCCGACCGGTAGGTCCGTTGACCTGCTCGCCGGCCTTCTGATGTACCTGCTGCTGCCCGCAATTGTTGGTTGGGAGGCCCCGAAGCTCACCTTTACGCCTTCGTTGGAGCTGCGTTCGCGCCTGTCCACGACCCTGGAGCGCGGAAGTGTGGCGCAGCGGGCGCGGCTGGGGTTGGAGGCCCGACGCCTGGGCGTGGGCGGAAAGGTCGCTCTCCAAGTGGTGCGGGGTTGGGTGCAGGCCCCTGGAACGGTGGAGGTGGAAGGTTCTTACATCCCGCAGCTCGCCGAGGGCTGGGTTGCCTGGGAGGGGCAGCTCTCCGACAACATCGAGCTGCATGCGACGGTGGGGCGCCAGGCCCTGTCGGTGCACGAGGGAAGAATCATGGGCGAAGATGATTTTTCCATGGACGCCCAGTTCTTCGACGCACTGCGGCTACAACTGGAGCTGGCACCTTTGCATGTGGAGTACCTGAACGCCCGCCGCTTTGGGGAACCGGGCGGAGATCCACTGGGAATCGGTGTAAACCTGCTGCGGATCGGAGCCGGTGCCGACGATCCGCTGTGGCTGTGGCTGGCCGATGTGCTGTGGGTGGTGGACGGGCGGCGGTCCAGTGCGCTCAGCTCCACCTTCGGGTTTTATGGAAAAGTAGAGGTTCGACGCCTGCGAGCCCGTGTAGAGGGCTATATCCAGCGCCGCGGCGATTTACCGGCGGCACGCCTGTTTGCGGCGCAGGCGGGCTGGGTTTTTGGCGAAAACGAGCGCCTGGTGCTCAGTACGGGGCTGGAGGTAGCCGGTGGGGCGGGAGAGCGCAGTTCGGCCTGGCAGCCGGTACTCGGGGACAGCCACGAGTTCTGGGGCCGGGTCGGGGCTTTTTCAGCGATGGACGACTATGAAGACGGGGGGCTCACCGACCTGTGGGTGGACCTGTCGGTGCATCCGCTGCCCTCGCTGCGCGCCAGCCTCACCGGGCACCACTTCGGACGCAACCAGGGCCCCGCCTACGGCTGGGAGCTGGATGGGAGCCTGGACTGGGCTTTCAGCCCGCAGGTGGCGTTGGGGGGCGGGGGGGGCTATCTTCTCGGCGATCCGGGGGAGCCATCGCAGGCCCTGGGGTGGGTGCAGCTCGATGCGGCGTTCTGAGAAGGTCGAAGAGGGAGAAATCATCGAGATCGTCGGCAAGCGGGTGCGTGTGGCACTGCCGGGCGGCCCGGCGGTACTGCCGATCCGCGCCAAGGTGGTGATCGGCGACATCGTGACCGTGGTGGACGATGTGGTGGTAGAAGCACAGGATCGTCGAACAGTTTTGCGGCGGGGCTCCAAGGTGGGCGTGCGCGAGGTCTGCGCCAACGCCTCGGCACTGCTGGTGGTCTGCGCCACCTTGGAGCCACCCTTCCGACCCGGGCTGGTGGATCGGGTGCTCGCCTCGGCGGAAGAGGCGGGGCTGGTGGGCGGCGTGGTGCTCAACAAGTGTGATCTGGGCATGCCGGAGGATGTCCTGGAGCGGCTGGCGCTGTACGAGGACCTGGGCTACCCCATCTTCCTGGTGTCGGCGATGCAGGGAAAAGGGCTGGACAAACTTCAAGAGTTTTTGAAGGGGCACACCACCGTGCTGGTGGGGCACTCAGGCGTGGGCAAGTCCTCGCTGTTCAATGCGCTGGCACCCGGCCGGACGCGGGTGGTGGGCGAGCTGGATCCCGAGGGTCGCGGCCGACATACCACCACCGGCGGAATTCTGGTCGAGCTGCCCACCGGGGGGCGGCTGATCGACCTGCCCGGCATCCGCGAATTCGGACTGGAGCATGTGCCCAAAGTGGAGCTGCGCCGCTGCTTTCCCGAGCTTGCGCCGCTGCGTTGCCGCTACGCCGACTGCCTGCACAACGGCGACGACGGCTGTGTGGTCGACGGGTTGGTGGAAGAGGACAAGGTGGATGAGCTTCGCCTGGAGAGCTACCGCAAGATCCTGGAGGAGATCTCCTAAGGATCGCGCAGGAATCACGCGGCCAGGAAGGCTTCCAGGCTGTCGCGGCGGCGGTGGTGGCGCAGCTTGCGCAGGGCCTTGATCTCGATCTGGCGGATCCGCTCGCGGGTCAGGCAGAACTGGGCGCCGATCTCTTCCAGCGAGTAGGCTGCGGGCTCGCCGATACCGTAGCGCATCCGCACCACTTTCTCTTCGCGGGGGGTCAGAGAGGCAAGGACTTCCTCGATCTCTTCACGAAGCGCCGTCTCTTCAATGGGAGAGGAGGGAAGCTGCACGTTGGTGTTCTCCACGAACTCGCCAACGGTGGAGTCGCTGTCCTCGGAAAGAGGGGCGTCCAAAGAGATGGGCTCGCGGGTCAGGCGCATCAGCGCTTCCAGCTTGTCCAGGTCGATGCCCATACGCTCGGAAATCTCTTCCATCAGGGGTTCCCGGCCGAATTCCTGGAACATCTCCTTCTGGAGCTGGTGGACGCGATTCACCACTTCCAGCTTGTAGATGGGGATGCGGATGGTCCGGCACTGGCTCTCCACCGCGCGGATGATGCTCTGGCGAATCCACCAGGAGGCGTAGGTGGAGAACTTGAAGCCGCGGGTATAGTCGAACTTCTCGCAGGCCTTCATGAGCCCGATGTTGCCCTCCTGGATCAGGTCGGAGAGCGGAATGCCCCGGTAGGTGTACTGCTTGGCGAGGCTCACCACCAGACGGAGGTTGGCATTCACCAGGGTCACCTTGGCGATTTCGGCGTCCGCGCCACCGGCGTCGATACGCCGTGCCACTTCCACCTCATCATCCCGGGTCAAAAGGGGAATCTCCCCCATGGTCTTCAGGTACTTGTTGAGGAGCACATTCCCGACAGGAATGGGAGCGGAGCGGCGAGAAGGAGCGGCGAAGGACATTCAGGACTCCAGGCGTCACTGAAATCCTAAGCAAGATCCATGCCGGCTTTCTTGGGGGAGGAGGACGGGGAAGAATGTCTGCTTGGAAGCGGATCCTGGCCTGGACCCCCGCCTTGGCATCTCTTCATCCGGGAGCCATAGCATGCCCAAAGTCGGAACGCTGTCAAGGAATTTTGACGCCGGGCGGATCCACCGCTTCGGCCAGGGCCACGAAGGGATCCTTTCGCCCCTTGGTGATCCGCTGAATCGACTGGATAAACGCTGGGATATCTCCGTTGTTCTGGGCCAGCAGTGCAGCGAAGCGGTCGTACTCCGAGGAGTAGGTCCGATACTGCACCAGGCGCGCGTTGTTCCAGACCCCGCGCCTCGTGGCGGCCTCCCAGCGATCTTTCATGACGAGTTGTGACGCTTGTACCCGCTCAGGAAGGCCTGCAAACAGCTCTGTCTTCCGCGCGAGTTTCTGCTCCGGGCTCAGGGCCGGGTCGGTGTAGACCCTGTCCAAATCTTCGTACAAGCCTTTGAGCAGGAGCTGGAAGCCGCGCCAGTCCGTATTCAGGGTGCGCGCCTCCACCGCGATGCGGCTGTCCGCCCCGTAGCGGTCGGAGAGGTAGCGATCCCCGGCCGCCTCGCCCACAAAGGAGGCGAAGGACTCGTTGAAGGCCACCGAGCCCGGCACCCACAGGGTGGCATGGGCCAGCTCGTGGAACACCGTCTCCGCCAGGTTGCCCTCCTCCCACAGGAGCATTCCCGGAAGCACCGGATCGCGGAACCAGCCCAGGGTGGACCAGGCCCCGGCGGTGCGCACCCACACGTCCATGCCCACCACCGTCTTCTGCCAGCGATCCACGTCCTTCTGGCGGAAATAGCCCAGGTAGGGCACGGTGCCCACGATGGGGAAAGACCAGGTTTTCGGCGTGAAAGACAGCGGGTCGCAGGCAGATACGTTCCACAGGCTGCGCTCCCAGCCCCAGGCCACCGTGCCGTAGTTGTCGGTAGCAGAGAGCCCCAGACCTGCCCCGTAGGCTTTGATCTCGGGGATCAGGCGCAGCCGTTGCTCCTGGCCTGCCGACGCACGGCCTTCGGCCAGCACCCGGTCGATGGGGCGACGGCTGGCAAGCAGCTCGGCCTGAAAGTAGCCTGCCTGGAGCAGGTAGCCGATACAACCTGTGCTCCAGAAAGGCAAACACATCAGGAATAGAGACGTAACTCGGCGCCGGCTCAGGGTCAGAAGGGAGGGCTGCATCGCAGAGATCTATCTCACCCCACCCATGAATGGGCCGCGGCCGCTACGGCATCCGCAAGTGTGGCGGCATAGAGAGGGCCTGTGCCCCGCATCCCCCTCTCCCGACGTATTCTCTACAGCAGTGGGATCAGCCTGTTGTTTCTGCTTGGGGCCACCCTGGCCCTGGCGGCGCTGGAACACTGGGGGCTTATCGACAGCTACAATCAGGATGATTCGGTGCTCTACCTGCAGGGCAGCTACCTGAAGGTGGACGCGGACCGGCGCTACTACCAGATCATGGACAGCCAGTCCACGCGCGTGGTGCAGGCCTCCTTTCCCATCCGAAAGAAGAAGGGGACCATCCGGATCGCGGTCACGGGCGAGTCCTTTGTTCGTGGCGGGCACCAGCTCCCCAAAAATGCGGCGCCAGCGGGCTACGGGACCATTTCAGACTGGATGCAGCAGATCCTGGAGCAGCGCTATCCTGATCAGCGCTTTGAAGTGATCAATGCCGGGGCCAACGGCCAGAATTCCGTCCGCATCCGGGCAGTGGTGGCCGAGCTGACCAGGGCCGATCTGGACATCCTGGTGGTGGCGATGGGCAACAACGAGGGGGTGGGGCCGGCCGGCCCCTACAGCCAGGAGCTGAACGACTGGATTCTGTACCGGATGCTTAAAAAGGCCGTGCGACCGGAGCCCCTGGAGCGGCCTGCCACCAGCCAGCCTCCCACCCTGAACAGCGCAGAGCTGGAGCGGACCTTCACGGCCAACCTGGACAATATCATCACGGAGAGCACAAGCAGGGGCGTCCGGCTGGTGCTGGGAACCCTTCCAATCAACCTGCCCAATATCGCCGGTTTTCTCCAGTTGGAGGAGCGGACGGCGATCCTGGCGGCAGAGCCCGGCTGTGCAGCGCTGGACCAGCTTGCCCGGACGGGCCGATGCGAGGAGGCACTGGCGCAGTTCTCAGCCTGTACCCATACTTTTTTCAGCGCGGTCCGCACGGCAAGCTGCCTGGAGGAGCAGGGCGACCCTGCCCGCGCCGCCGAGCTGTACGCGGCGGCGGTGGAGATCGAGCCACGCAGCCGCACCCGCCCGTCGCGCAATGACCTGATCCGGGCGCGTTCGCAGGAACGTGGCCTACCCCTTGCCGATCTGGCCGTGGCGATGGAGCAACGCAGCCGGAATGGTCTCTCCGGCACCGTGGACTTTATCGACCACGTCCACCTGACCTGTATGGGCTACCTGCCGATGGCGCGCACCATCGTGGACACCATCATCACTGCTGGGCTGATCCCCGGCAAAGCCCTTCCTGATCCCAGTGCCCGAGCGCTCTTGCAACACTACCCGTGGGACCGCTCCAACACCCCCCCTGCGGTGACCGCACATTGGGCCCGCCAGGTGTGCTCCCCCGATCCTGACTTTGGCGGTTGAGGAGGAAGCAGGCGGAGTCTGCGTAGTGACTCTGGAGTGAGTCACTACCGCCGGCCGCTCAGCGTGCGGAGGAGGCGGGGATGAACCAGGCCGCACCGGCGCTGAGCAGGGCGCGTTCCCCGCCGATCAGGATGTCGTCGTAGCCGTCGCCATCGGCATCGCCGTCCATGGCCAGCGAGCGTCCGGCTTCGTCGTTGTTGCTTCCCCCACCGAAGAACGCATCGCTGCAGCCGGTGCCCACCGCGCAGGCGCCACCGGGAAAGGGCCCGTAGTACAGGGCGGCGGCCCCATTGTCGGTGTAGCCGAAGACATCGGCCCCCACAGAGCCTACCAGCAGATCATCCAGGCCGTCGCCGTTGGGATCCCCCACGGCCAGAGAGTAGCCGAAGTTACTGTTGGCCAGCCCATAAAAGGTCTGTCCCTGGTTGGATGCCGTTTGGGTGCCACTGGAGCTCAGCGGCCCGTAGGCCATGTAGACCAGACCTCCCGAGTTGTAGTAGCGGTTGGAATTGGGGGCGCCCATGATCAGGTCCTGGTAGCCATCCCCGTCAAAGTCGCCATGCTCCAACGAGAAGCCCAGGCTCAGGTCCGAGCTATTGCCATAGAACTTCGCGTCGGCGTAGTTGAGCGGCATACTGCCGACGATGGAGAGCAGCGTGCTGTTCTCCACAAGGTACGCCGCGCCGGTATTGCGCCCTTGCAGGGGCTCTTCCGCACGCCACGCGCCCACCACCAGATCATCCAGCCCATCTCCGGTGAGGTCGCCGGTGTGCCCAACTCCCGCGCGGTCAAGCGGGCCTTCCCCGTAGATGTCCACCCCCACATTCCCCAGGTCGTTGATGCCTGCGGTCAGGTTGATGTCCACCCAAAGACGTCCGGAAGCGGAGCCATTTGCATTGTCGGCAGTGGCGCCCACCACCAGATCCAGCGTGCCATCGGCATCAAAGTCGCCGCCGGTGGCATGACAGCCGGGAGAACCACCCGAGTTGTACAAATAGGCTGTAGCAGCATTGTCTACAAAGTCCGTGCCCGCACTCCCACTGAGCACAAAAACACCTTGGGTGTTGGAGCCGACGATCAGCCAGGTGTCCACACTGTCCTGCACCGCACCCACGCAGTAGGCAGTCTCCTGAACCACCCCTGCCCAGGTCCGGTCCGCATTGGCCAGACTACCGCTTTGAAAGCCGCCATTCAGGAGGTAGGCCGAGCCGAGTTGGCCATTGGCACCGGAGGCGCCCACCAGCACCTCGTCCTTGCCGTCGCCGTTCAGGTCGGGAACAAAAGCGACAGAAGATCCTGCATAGTCCAGCGCCTGCGTCCCCTGCAGCGCGGTCACCGCACTGTTCAGCACGGTCTGCGCAGGCAGGGCACAGCCGTTTGCACTGCCGTCGCAGTCGTTGTCCAGGCCATCCTCACAGACTTCCGTTGCACCGGGGTGGATGGAGGGGTCGGTGTCGTCGCAGTCGCCCCCGCCGCCACGGGGATCGTCGTAGCCATCGGCATCGTCGTCGTAGTCGGAGTCTCCCGCACAGTCGGCATCGATGCCATCGTAGGCACGGTCAAAGGCGCCCGGGTAGACGTTGGTCGCGCCATCATCGCAGTCCTGGCCACCATAGGCGTCGGCATCGTGCCCGTCGTGGTCGGCATCGAAGTCGGAGTCTCCCGCGCAGTTGGCATCCACCCCGTCATAGGGGGTATCGGAGGCGCCGGGTGCGATGGTCGGGTCGCTGTCGTCGCAGTCCTGGCCACCGTAGGCGATGGCGTCGTGGCTGTCGCCATCGGCGTCATAGTCTGAGCCCCCTGAGCAGTCCTGGTCGATGCCGTCGTACGGCGTATCTACGGCTGCGGGAGAGTAGGCGGGGTCGGTGTCGTCGCAGTCGTCGCCTCCATAGAGGTCGCTGTCGTAGCCGTCGCCATCGGCATCGTAGTCGGAGTCGCCCGCGCAGTTGGCGTCGATGCCGTCGTAGATCGGATCGGCCGCCCCCGGGAAGCTCTGGGCAGCGCTATCGTCGCAGTCGTCACCCCCGTAGGTGTCGCTGTCGTAGCCGTCACCATCGGCATCGTAGTCGGAGTCGCCGGCACAGTCGGCGTCCACCCCGTCATACCAGGTGTCGGGCGCCCCCGGGTAGACGGTGGCATCGGTGTCGTCACAATCGACCAGGGTCGAACCGGAGTCGAAGAAGCCGTCGTTGTCCAGGTCCTGTTTTTGGTCCGAGCCCGAGCAGTCGGAGTCCACGCCGTCGTTGGGAATGTCCAACGCCCCCGGGTAGGTGGACGGCGTCTGGTCGTCGCAGTCGTCGCCGCCGTACTGGTCGGAACGATGCCCGTCTGCATCTCCGTCGTAGTCGTCGCCGCCGTCGCAGTCGCCGTCGATGCCGTCGTACCAGACTTCGGTTGCGACTGGCGACACCTGCGGGTCTGAGTCCAGGCAGTCGGTGCCGTTGAGAGCAGAATCCCCCCAGCCATCTCCATCGCCATCGCGGGTACACACGGAAGGCTCGTAAGTGGCCATGCCCGGGGCCACGGTGGCGTCCTGGTCGTCACAGTCTGATCCGTCCAGGCCGTCGTCTCCCCAGCCATCTCCGTCGCCATCGCGGGTACACACGGAAGGCTCCTGCGAGGCTGCCCCGGGATAGACTGCCGCTGCGCGGTCATCGCAGTCGTTGCCGTCGGCGACATAGCCGTTGGGCGGTGTACAATTGGGGACACCACTGCCCGGAATGCCGTAGCCGTCGCCATCGGTGTCCAGGTACCAGGTGGGGAGGGTCAGCTCCTCGTCGGCGTAGCCATCGCAGTCGTTGTCCTCTGCGTCACATTCCTCGGTGTTACCTGGATAGTTTGTGCCTTCGTCATCGTCGCAGTCGTCTTGCAGGAGGGAGCGACCCTCGTCGCAACTGCAGCTTGCCACCACATCGGCAAAAGTACCGTGCCCGTCGCCGTCAGCGTCCAGGTAGCAGCTTTGGGCATCGGTGGCCTCGTTGTCCACCTGACCGTCGCAGTCCTGATCGACCTCGTCGCAGACTTCGGAAACGCCTGGATGTATCTCTGGATTGTCGTCGTTGCAGTCTTCGGGCGTGAAGTAGCCATCCCCGTCTTCGTCCGCAGGCGGGCTTTCGGTGTCGGTGTCTTCGCCGGAATCGGGCGTTGAATCTAAGTTTTCCGAGTCCGTGGGCTCGGAGTCCAGCCCAGAGTCATCTTTGGTGGCGATGAAGTTCGCGACCGGCGGGGGACAGCCCAGAAGGAAGAAGAGGGGGAGCAAGCGCATCGAATAGGGGTATCTCCCACGCTGCCCCGGGGCAAGGGACGGGGCCCGGCGGCCCTGTATACGGTCGCATAAGGTCCACGGAGAGGAGGCACCGGAGCTTCTTCGACCTTGGAGGCAGATATTGACGCGTCAAATGAAGTCTCCATTGTCGCGTCAATGTGCAGATACAAAAGAGCACGAATTTCCTCTTCTAGATGTGGACTGATGCCCGGTGAATAGGATAGTCATCGAGATCTATGGCCCTGCGTACCGCCACCTTCCGTCGCACCACCTTGGTGGACAGCTTGCCCCGCCCCGCCCCGGCGCGGTGGTGGCTGTTGGTCACCGGCGTGCCTGCGGTTTTGGTGGTGGTGCTCCTCTATCTGGCGGTCTTCGGGCAGAGCGGCCTGGTGCGTCGGCACCGGCTGATGGTGGATTTGGAGAAGGTCGAGCGGCGTCTGCAAGAGAACGGGAGCGAGAATGCGCGCCTTCTCCGAGAGATTCGGCAGTTGAAGGAGGACGCGCCCACCATTGAGCGCGCCGCCGCCGAGGAGCTGCTTCTGGTCCCTCCGGGCAGCACGATCTACCGCTTCGAGTAGGGGGGCGGGTTAGGAGGCGGAATGCTTTCCTTCACCCTCAACGGTCTGCCCCAGAATGTCGAGGTGGATCCCCGCCTCTCCACCCTCGATCTGCTGCGTGAGCACCTGGGAATCTCCAGTCTGAAGGCCGGCTGCGCGCCCCAGGGGTTGTGCGGCTGCTGCCTGGTGCTCATCAACGGCCAGCCGCGCCTCTCCTGTACCCTCCCCAACAAAAGCCTCGCCGGGAAGGAGGTTCAGACCCAGGAGGGACTTCCAGAGGATAAACGTACTCTTCTCGCCTCCTGCTTTGCCGCCTGCTCGGCCACCGCCTGCGGCTACTGCACGCCGGGAATCCTGACCCATGCCACAGCCCTGCTGACAAGCAAGCCGGAATTGTCCGACGAGGACCTGAAAAAATCGCTGAACCTGCACCTGTGCCGATGCACCGGCTATCGCAGCATCGTGGACGCCATCCAGCAGGCCGGCGCGGTGCTGCGGGGGGAGGCGGAAGCCCCCCGGGTTTCAGAGGCGGCGCTGGACGCCCCGCGCGGCGAAAAGATCTTCGTGGACGATCTGGTGGTGCCCGGAATGGTGGCGGGTGCCCTGGTCTTTGCGCCGGTGGGGCAGGGGAAGATCCGGCGCATGGACACGGCGGCGCTCCGTGCGGAGGCGGGTGTGCTCGCCTTGGTGGAGCTGCGTCGGGAAGGGGATCTGTTGGAGTGGCCGGGCGAGCCGGTGCTTGCGGTGGCGGCGGTGGATGCACAGGCTGCTCAGAAAGCTTCTGCAAAGGCTGTGATTGAGATAGAGTCCTTGACTGGTCAAGAGCCCGTTCTTCGCCTGAGGGCCCGGCGTGTGGAGGGGGAGGAGGGGCCGCTGCTCCACCGTGCGTCGGTGCACCGGCGGCTGCCCTTCACCGACCCGGTCTACCTGGAGCCGGAAGCCGCGCTGGCGGACGGGGATCGCTTGTACAGCGCTGCGGATGACCTTTTTTCGGCCTTTGCGGAACGGAAGTTGCAGCTTCGTCTCCTACCCTCGGGTGGTTCTTATGGGGGGCGAATTGCCGGGCCTGCGGAAGAGGCGGCGCTACGGCTGAGCGCCGCAACCGGCAAGCCGGTGAAAGTGGCCTGCAGTCTGGAGGAGGGGATGCGCCTGCACCTTCGCCGTCCCGCCGCCGAGCTGTGGCTGGAGGGGGGGCTGACCGAGGCGGGGGAGCTGGGTTTGATTCGCGGACGAATCCGGATCGACGGGGGCTGCGCGGCGCGCGAGGGCGACGTGCTGGTGGCGCAGGTGCTGGATGCGCTGCCCTATGCGGCGGGGCGGGTGGAGCTGGAGGTGGAGCTGTGGGAGGGCGCCGGGCCCCGCACGGGGCCGGTGCGGGGCGGGGCGGCGGTGGCGCTGGCGGTGGCGGTGGAGCAGCTTGTGGACCAGCTTGCCGCGTCGGCGGGCCAGGATGGGCTGGCGCTGCGGCGCCGGGCCGCCCTGCCCGAGGTGCGCCCGCTGATAGAGGCCCTGGAGCCGGCCTGGGCGCTGGAGGGCCCGCGGCGGGGCCTTGCGCTGGCTCGGATGGAGGGGCGCGGCGGGGCCGAGGTCTGGCTGCGGGTGGTGTCGGGTTCGGAAGTGGAGGTGAGCTGCTCGGTGCCGGACTTCGGGCAGGGGCGGGATGTCCGCATCTTGCAGGTGTTGGTAGAGGAAACGGGCCTCTCTCCCAATGTTTTTGTCTTTCCCTTCGGCAATTCCGCGCAGATTCCCGGCTCGGCGCCCTGGTCGGCCACAGTGGGGGAGGCGGCCCGGATGGCGGCGCGGGCGCTGCGTTCGGGCGGTGGCCCGCTGAAAGGGCGCATCGGGGCCACCTTTTATGGCTGCGGGGGGCGGCAGGCGCCGGGCTTGGCGGCGGCACTGGTGGTGGCCTCTGCGGAGGGAGTCCTCGAAAAGGTCTATGTGGCGGGGGCCGTGCCCGATGATGCGCTGAGCCGCAGCCTGCTGGAGGGGGCGGCGCATATGGGGGCGGGTCTGGCGCTATCCGAAGAGATGGAGCCGGTAGGCGGGTTTTTGTTTGAAACCCGCCTGCGGATGTTGGGGGTGATCAAGTCCAAGGGCGTGCCGCTGCTCATCGGGGTGCCGGTGCCCGATGGCATGGAGCGTGAGCCTACGGAGGCAGCATTGTTGGCCTCTACCGCAGCGATCTCGGCCCTCATGCGGGTGGAGCAGCTTCCGGCGCGCGACACCGTGGCTGCCAAGGGGGTCGGGGCCCGGCCGCGCGCTACGACGCCTCCGCCACCTGCTTGATGTGGGCCAGCACGCGGGTGTGAATGGCGTGGATCGACGCGTCGCTCCACAGGCCCCACCAGGCGATGGGGGCCATGGCAAAACTGTACCAGGTGTGACCCTCCAGGCGGGTACCTCCGTCGGGAAGCGGGATCAACCGGAACTCGCCGTGGTGGCTTTGCAGGATGCCATCCAGATGCGGTGCGTGCACGGTGTTGTAGGGGCTCCACTCCTCCATGGTGGGTGGGCTTTTTTGCACGTCAAAGGCGAGGTGGCGGGGAGGATCCCAGACGGTGATCGGCTCCACAAAGGGGCCGGTGGAGAACTCGCAGTAGCGCACGGCCCCCACCCCCTCGCCCTCGATCCGGGCGCGGATGGGGTAGGCGATGCCGGTGCGGAAGTACCACTCGGGGGGTGGCGGCAATTCCACACCGCCAAAGCCGATCACATTGTCCCACACCTCCTCCGGACTGGCCTGGATGTCCACGCTGGTCACCACCTCGCGGATCTCGGTATGTCCGGGAGCAGGCTCTAAAATCCCCAAGAGCGGCAGCGGCAGCACCGAGCCCAGGACGGCAAGGCGCCGCTCCCAGCGCGCCAGGCCATAGCCGAAGAAGACCCCCATCCAGCACAACACCATCGCCAGGGGCGCCGCCATCGCCAGGCAGATCAGCCCTTCCAGCGCAAAAAGGGTGAGCAGACCACCACTGCTGCCCATCATCAGCACGCCCATCGCCGCGTTGGCCATCCAGGAGCGGGGCTGGCGCAGATTCAGCAGGAAGGCGCCGGTCACGCCCATCGCAAAGGGGGTGCCAATGAAGAGGGAGGAGCCATATTCCCCAAGGACAAAGACTGAAAAGACGGTCATGCCCAGGCCCAGCACGCTGCCCCCGATCACCCCGGACAGCGCGGCCCACATCACCCGCTCCTCGCCCTTCAGGGTGCGGTCGGGCTTTGCACCTTCGGCAACGGAAGGGAGGAAGCACAGCGTCAACATCACCAGATAGTTGACGATGGGGATGAAAAATCCGATACCAGTCCAGGATGGCAAGCCCGCATCTTTTGCGCGCCGTACGGTCATGCTGACGCCCACCCACACAAAGGGCAGGGTCCACAGCGCCAGGATCCACAGGGTCAGCTCGGGGTTGGGCAGCGCGTTGTAGGTGTCGCCAAAGCGCAACAGAAAAGAAGGAGAGAGGAAGCGCCATGGCGAAATCCACTCGCCGGTCTGTTGCCAGACCAGCGCGGCTTCCCCCACATATTTGACGAGCATCAGCCCAAAACCGGTGGCGGCGTACAGGCCCGGCTTCACCGGAAGGGAGACCCCGGCAAAGCGGGCGAGCAGGCTGGGTTCTGGTTTCGTCAGCGTAGTCAACGTCGGCTCCGGGAAGGGGGCGGAGGGGAATCCGCGCCACCGTCGTCTGTAGCCCGCTCTTGCGCGGCGGGCCAAGCGGGATTCTACTGAATGAGGCTTCATTCAGCGGCCCGCGCCTACTCCCCGATGCTCACCAGCTCCACCAGCGGCCCCTCGGGGTTGGTGTTGCTGCGTAGATCGATGCGTCCCTCCAGTGCCCAGAAGTGCTCGCCTTCGGGGTCCACTTCCTGGAAATCGTAGATCTCCGGGCGCAGGTCCAGCGGCGGCAGGATCACCTGGCGGACCGTCCACTGGTGGGGCCCGGTGGCCTTGATCGAGAAATTCGTCGCGAGGCGGGCGCGATGGTCGAAGGCCACGGCCCCATGTTCCTCCAGAAAGGGGGCGAGAGCACTGGCGATCTGGGTGGGGCCCCAGGGGCCCTCCTCGTCGCGCCGCAGACATGCGGCCGCCTCCTCCCAGTCCTCGCGGGAGAGTGCGCGCAGGCAGGCCTGCAACTCGGCACGCACCCGCGCGATAAACAGGCGTCGATCGCTGGAAATATCCACCGGCGGGGCCACATCCACCAGCGGCTGGTCGGCCCCGGCCAACAGCGACTCCCACTCGGTGAGCAGGCTGGAGTCCACCAGCGCCAGCATGGCGCGGACCCAGGCGATGGCCTCGATCACGGCGGGGGTCTGGGCATCCACCGGCACATTCTGCACCAGCGCCTTGTAGACGTCGGTGAGGTAGCGAAGCAGCACACCTTCAGAGCGTTGCAGGCCCAGATCCTTCACATAGTCGGAGTAGGAGAGGAAGTTCTCTACCATTTCGCGGGCGATGGACTTGGGGCGGATGGAGGAGCCATCCAGCCAGGGGTGCTGATCTTCGTAGAGGTTGTAGAAGAGATAGATAGCCTCTGCATTGGGTTTTGGCCAGCTCACCTCCTCCAGCGCGGTCAGGCGGTCCTCGTAGGGGATGCCGGCGGCCTTCAGCTCCTGCATCCGCTGGGTTTTTGCCCGATCCACCTGCCGGATCAGCACGGCCTTGGGATTCTCCAGAATGGCCTCCACCCAGGTGATCAGGTCCAGGGTGTAGGTGGGGGCATTGGGGTCCAGATCTTCCAGGGCCGCCAACAAAAACAGAGAGAGGCTGTGGTGGAGGCTGAAGTCCTTCTGCAGGTTGGGGTCCAGCATGAGCTGGTCACCGTTCCGGCCCACCACTTTTGCCAGCTCCAAGCTATGTAACAGGGTCTCGGCCTCCTGGCGGAGCTGCTCGCGGCGGGTGGGTGCGACATGGCTCTGGTCGATCAGGTCCAGCAGTGCCTGGTAGCCGCCGCGGGCATCGCCGGTGGTGGCCTCCGCATGTTGCATCAGCGCCAGAAGGCGGCCGTGATCGACGGTAAACTGGCTCTCCAGCGCCTCGGGAGCACGCTCGATGAGGCCCCGAAAGGTGAGCGCATCCCAGTGCTTGTAGCCCTTCAGCGGCGGCTGGGCCTTCACCATCTTCTTCCGTTTTTTCGGGTCGTTGGCGGCGTTGATCTCCATCCGCAGGTTTTCCACGATGTGGGCGGGGGCCAGGGCCACCACGTAGCCGCGACTGTCAAAGCCCGCGCGACCGGCGCGACCGGCGATCTGTTTGAAGTCACGGACCTTCAGAATATCCACCTTCTGGCCGTCATACTTGCAAAGCTGGGTGAACAGCACGGTGCGGATGGGCACGTTAATGCCCACGCCCAGGGTGTCGGTTCCACAGATGATCTTCAACAGGCCCTGCTGCGCGAGGCGTTCTACCAGCAGGCGATAGCGGGGCAGCAGACCGGCGTGGTGTAGCCCCACCCCGTGCATCAGGTAGCGGCGGATGGTGCTGCCGAAGGGGCTGTGGAAGCGGAAGCCGCGAATCGCCTCGTGGATGGCCTTTTTTTCCTCCTTGGTGCAGTAGTCCACGCTCATCAGCGCCTGCGCCTGCTCGGTGGCCTCGTTCTGCGAGAAATGGACGACGTACAACGGTGTTTTGCCCTCGCGCACCAGGGTGCCGATGGCTTCGTGCGCGGGCGCCTCCATGTAGGAGAACTCCAGCGGTACGGGGCGGTGCGCCCCGCGCACCTCCGCCACCTTTTTCTGGCTGCGGGCTTCCAGATCTTCCCGGATCTTCGTGGTGTCTCCGAGGGTGGCCGACATCAGAAGGAAGGTGCTCTTGGAGAGGGTGAGCAGGGGGATCTGCCAGGCCATGCCCCGGTCGGGGTCGGCGTAGTAGTGGAATTCGTCCATCACCACACTGTGCGCCTTGGTGTCGATGCCCTCGCGCAGGGCCAGGTTTGCCAGGATCTCGGCCGTACAGCACAGAATCGGTGCCTGCGGGTTCACGGAGCCGTCCCCCGTCATGATGCCCACATGTTCGGCACCGAACAGTTTGCACAAGGCGAAGAATTTTTCACTGACCAGCGCTTTGATGGGCGCGGTGTACCAGCTCCGGCCAAGCTCACAGAAGCTCTTGAAGTGCATTGCCGTCGCCACCAGGGACTTTCCCGAGCCAGTGGGGGCATCGAGCACCACATGGTTCCCCGAAAAAATCTCGAGGATCGCCTCTTCCTGGTGGGGGTACAGGGACAGGCCGGTATCGGCCACCCAGCCCAGAAAGCAGTTCATCACGTCGTCGGTGTTCTTGAAGCCGCGCTCAGGGACGCGGTCGGCCAGGTTCTGGATCATGTGCGCTCCGCCAGCCGACGCGCCCACCAGGCCATTCTGTCCTTGATGGTTTTTTCGTTGGCGATTTCCGTAGGATGATAAAATTCCCGCTGCTGTAGCCCCTCCGGCAGGTAGTCCTGCCGGACGATATGGTCGGGGTGGTCGTGCGGGTAGAGGTAGTCTTTGCCGTGGCCCAGGGCCTTGGCCAGGCCGGTCGGGGCATTGCGCAGGTGCACGGGTACGCTTAGGGCGCCGGTGTTTTTCACCTCCGCCAAGGCGGCATTTATCGCTTTGTATGCTGCATTACTTTTCGGTGCAGTGGCCAGGAAGGTGCAGCATTGACCCAGGAGAATTCGCGCCTCCGGCATACCTATGCGCTCGACGGCCACCAGCGTGGACACCGCCAGATCCAGACCACGGGGATCGGCATTCCCCACATCCTCACTGGCAAAGATCACCATCCGGCGGGCGATGAACATGGGATCTTCGCCCCCTTCGATCATCCGCGCCATCCAGTAGACCGCAGCCTGCGGGTCGCTGCCGCGCATGGACTTGATAAAGGCGGAGACCACATCATAGTGTGCGTCACCGCTGCGGTCGTGCAAAATTGTGATTCCGATCTCTTTGAGTCCCTCCAGGGTCAGAAGTCCCCGGTCGGCGAGCCGCTCCAACACCCCCAGCGCCCGCCGGGCATCCCCATCCGAGAGGGTGGCGATGCGATCCAGAAGTCCCTCCTCCGCCTCTATCCCCCCTAATCCCCGCTCCGGGTCCACCAGCGCACGCTCCAGCAAGGCGACGATGGCGGCCTTGGGCACCGGCTGCAAGGGCAGCACCTCTGCCCGGGATCGCAGGGCTGGAGTCAGGTAGAAGGCTGGATTTTCGGTGGTCGCCCCCAGCAGCAGCAGCGCCCCGCTCTCCACATGGGGCAACAGTGCGTCCTGCTGTGCCTTGTTCCAGCGGTGGATCTCGTCCACAAAGAGCAGGGTGGGGCGCGGGTCCAGGGCCGGGCGCTCCTCGATGAGCTGCTTCAGCTCTTTAATCCCCGATAATACGGCGGAGAGCGCCACAAAACGGAAGCGTCCGATGGAGGCGATACAGCGGGCCAGGGTGGACTTTCCACAGCCGGGCGGGCCCCACAGCACCGCCGAGCGGAAGTGCCCGGCCTCCAGCGCACGACGGAAGGGCGCACCGGGGCCAACCAGGGCTTCCTGGCCCAGGATCTCGTCCAGGCTACGGGGACGCATGCGGTCGGCCAGAGGGCTCTGATCGGACATGGGGGGCTTCTATCCTGCGGCGAGGGCGCCTGTGCAGGCGACAACCGGCAGGCTATAGCGATCGTGGAGGGGTTATGTTCACGTTCATCCTGATGTTGGCCTGTGGCGGCGGGGACAAGATTCGCAGCCAGACCCTGACCGACCAGGGGACGGTCTGCCTGAGCGACGGCATGGTGCAGGTCAACTTCCCCGGTTGCCTGTCGTCAAGCTGCGACACGGTGGTGGACAGCCGCTGCACGGCCACCTATGCCGACGGTGTGGTCACCGTACACGCCAGCGTGACCGTGGAGCGGGAGGGGGAGATCTGCACGGAAGACTGCGGGGCTATCACCGCCACCTGCGAAATGCCTGCGGTGGACGACCCGGAGGGTGATCTGTTTTTGTATGCGGGGGAATACAGTTCCCTGGGCGCGGCCTGCGAGGGATTTTAGGCGACGCTGCATTCGGAGGGTTGCAGCGCCCCGGAC
>JBEIQS010000307.1:0-5518 GCA_040376425.1 Alphaproteobacteria bacterium
CCAGAAACTGCAAGATGGGCTTGTGCACCTGCTCGGGTGCGCGGCGATCCACGAGGCTATCCAGGTGGCCCCAGCCGCCCTCCAACTTCAGGCGGAAGGCGCCCATCTTTTCCACGGCCGGATCCATCGCATCGAAGGCGCAGAAGGGGTCGCTGTCGGCCTGTACCACCAGCGCGGCCTGCCGCTCCAGCGCCTCCGCAATGTCAATTCGCCCGGTAGAATCACACAAGTGCCCCACCCGAAACCAACGGCCGATCTGCCGGAGCAGCCCCGCGTGCAGATCGCCGCTGGCATGGACCAGCCGCCCACGATGCAGCGCACTCTCCGTGGCCCAGGGAGAAAGCAATTGTTGCACCCGACGCCCCGGAAGTACCCAGCTTTGTGGGAGCAGTTCTGCCACCCGGCCCGCAATTTTTCCGCTGGAAGACAGCGCTGGGAAGCGCAGCGCGCCCTGCATGTACACGCCCGCCGCCACCCCTTCTCTTCCGCTCAACCCCAGGTGCAGCAGTAAAAGCTGGGCACCCAGGCCGTGCCCGATCCACATAAGTCGGGGAAAACCAGAATCCTCGCGGATCAAATCCAGGGCCGCGTCCAGGTCGGCCAGGGCCACATCATCCGCGCTGAAACCGGAGGCGTTCTCCGGGGCGATGGCGCTGCGATCGGCGCGATGCTCCCACAGGTAGACCGAATAGCCCGCCTTTCTCAAGGCTTCTGCAAGTGAAATTTCACTGTCCAGTGAAAAATCCAGCGCGCTGCCTCCCAGACCATGCGCCAGGAGCACCGGCTCCCCCCCGGTAGACGAGGGCAGCCGGTACAGTGGCGCCTGCCAGCCGTCCCGGCTGCGGTAGTAAAGACGGGACAGTGGCTCCGGGCGTGGAGACACAAAGGGCTCACGGTTTTCCGGATGCAGCAGCGTGTAGGCCGCTTGCAGACCCAAACCGCCGAGCAGGGCCCCTACCGGCCGCCGCGCACTGGGCAGCGGATCGCGAAGAAGATCAGGTTCCATGATTTGAAAAGGACAGGCTGGAGCTGGCGGGGGCGATCAGCACAGCAGCATAAGGAGGTGAGCGCCCCAGCACTCCCTCACGCGAACAGCAGGTTTGAGCAACAACAGCGGCAGTCGCAAGATCCAGCCCGTCCTCCGGGTACATGATGGCCGCCACCGGGCAAAGCCTTGTCACGTCAAGAGCGATTATCCGATCATGCCGGAAATGCAAGCTCTTTCAGGAATTGCTATTGACCTGTCCAGACCTTTCTGTGGTCCTCCACAGGTACATACACAGCCCCAGCAGCAAAATCTCCGCGATGAACTTGCTCTCTCGGATAGGTACCGACAGCATGGGAACCATGCTCTGCGCGCCACGCAGCCAGGCCAGCGGCCATGCCAGGAAAAAGAAGGTGATGGCGTAGATCCAGCGGATTTTACCGTTGGCCGCCTGCCCAACGGCCGCCACCGCCAGCAGCAGAAAGACCAGGTGGTGCTCGTAGGTGTACACCGGCAGCATCACCGTAAGCAGCGACAAGGCGCCGATCGCCAGTGCTTCGCGCTCTGGCGGCTCTGCGCCCCGCGGGCGGAACCAGAAAGCCCAGCCACCCAGGCCCACAACCAGGCTGAGCTGCGACAGCAGCCGGGCGGTGCCCGAGAGCTGATCCCCACCCGACGGGAAGGCCCGATTGAACAGATCGGGCAGCGAGTGGTTGGCAGGCAGGGTGATAGGGACACTCAAGCCGTTGTAGTCGCCGGTGCCGAAACCGGGGAGGATGTCCCGGTAAAAATGGAGCTGGATGTCCCATCCCACCAGGGGAAGGGAGATCAGCGACAGGGCCACCGCTGTACCCATCCCGGCGAACACGGCCCGCCAATTCCGTCGTAAGGCAAAATGCAGGAGGAAAAGGGCCGGGCTCATTTTGAGCATGCCCGCAAGCCCCACCAGCACCCCACCGGCAACCGGTCGCTGCCGCGCCAGTGCCAGTCCCGCGAGGGTGGGTAGCAAGGCCAGGAGGTTGGCCTGTCCCATCCAGGCATTATCGGGGATGGGCGACCAGAAGCACAGCAGCAGCGCAATCCACGGCAGGCCGATGGAAAAGCCTCGGTGGAGGGTCCACAAACAACCTGCCAGCAGCAGCTCGTTCAGCAGCAGCATGAGCCGGTAGGCCGTGGCCAGGGACAGGGGCTTGACCCAGGCCACGGTCAGCAGGAAGGGAGGCGGGTAGAAGAAGGGGTGGACCATCTTCCGGGTCCGCTCTTCCTTCGCCAGCTTTTCGAGCGCCTCGGTGTCGTAGGGATCGCCACCCGACGACGCCACCTGCAGGGCGTAGTAGTAGGAGGCGAAGTCACGCCCGCTGCGGTTGCGCTCCACGTCCTGCCATGCAGGCCAAAGCTGGAGAATCAGGTGCCCGGCGAGTCCGAGCACCAGCCAATAGCGGGCGCGCATCGTCACTAGCCGACGGTGACCTCACCGCAGCGATACACGTCCTGGATCGCGTGCAACAGCGCCACACCCTCCTCACGGGGCTTCTGGAAGGCTTTGCGGCCGGAGATCAGACCCATGCCGCCACCGCGCTTGTTGATCACCGCGGTCCGCACCGCCTCGGCCAGATCGGAGGCACCACCGGAAGCACCACCGGAATTGATCAGGCCCACCCGACCCATGTAGGAATTGGCGACCATGTAGCGCACCAGGTCGACGGGATGGTCCGTCGTAAGCTGGGTATACACGCGCTTGTCGATCTTCCCGTAGGAGGAGCCTTCCATGTTCAGGGCATTGAAGCCGCCGTTGTTCTCGGGCAGCTTCTGTTTGACGATATCCGCCTGGATGGTGGCGCCCAGGTGGTTGGCCTGCGAGCCCAGATCGGTGGAAACGTGGTAGTCCTTTTCCTGCTTGAATGCGGGATTCCGCAGGTAGCACCACAGGATGGTGGCCATGCCCATTTCGTGCGCCGCCTGGAAAGCCGCCGACACATCCACGATCTGCCGGGTGGACTCCTGAGAGCCGAAGTAGATGGTGGCCCCCACCGCGACCGCACCCATGTCCCGGGCCTGCTTGATCGAGGCGAACATCACCTGGTCAAAGCGATTGGGATAGGTCAAAAGCTCGTTGTGGTTGATTTTCAGGATGAAGGGAATGCGATGTGCGTAGCGACGGCTGACCGCACCGAGCACGCCCAGGGTGCTGGCGACGCCAGAGCAGCCGCCCTCCATCGCCAGCTCGACGATGTTTTCCGGGGCAAAATAGTCGGGGTTCTTGGCAAAGCTGGCACCCGCGGAGTGTTCAATACCCTGGTCCACCGGCAGGATGGACAGGTAGCCCGTGCCCCCCAGCCGACCGGTGTCAAAAAGGCTCTGGAGGCTGCGGAGCACGTTCGGACTGCGGTCGGAAGCACCAAAAGCCCGGTCCACAAAGTCGGGGCCAGGCAACATCAGGCGATCGCGGGAGATGGTATTGCACCGGTGTTGGAGCAGGTACTCCGCATCCTTTCCAAGCAGATCTGCGATACGACCGTAGTCCATGGGAACTCCTTTGGCCTTGCGTTCTACCACCTTTTGGCGGGCCCGGGGAGGGGGATCGGGGATTCCGCAAAACGGTACGGAGGCTCCCTACCGCTTTGCACCAAGACGGGGCATGATGGAGGGTGCAGATTGGGGTGCATGGTGAGCAAGCCTTCGGTTTTTGACGGTCCAGTCGTGGTGGTGGGCGGTGGTGTGGCCGGGTTGGTCACCGCACACCTGCTTTCTGAGGCCGGCGCGAAGGTGGTGGTGGTGGAGCGCTTCGAGCGTGTGGGCGGCCTGGCCCGCTCCTACGAGTACGATGGCTTTGTCTTCGACATCGGCCCGCACCGCTTCCATACCGAAAATCCCAACATCAAAGCCTACTTGGACCGGGTGCTGTTGGGCAACTCCACGGCCTTCCCGCGCCGCTCCGAGGTGTACTTTCAGGGCAAGTACTACCGCTGGCCGCTGCACCCCAAAAACCTCGTGCAGCTCCCGCTGCCGTTGGCCGCAAAGTCCGGCATCGATCTGGCCATCAACGGCATGAAGACCTACGGGAACGACAGCTTCGAGGACTACGTCCTCCGGCAGTACGGCCCCACCCTCTACGAGCATTTTTTCAAAGGCTACTCCGTCAAATTTTTGGGCATTCACCCCAAAGAAACCCACCCCGACTGGGCGAAGGTGGGCATCAACCGCGCCATCATCGACGACAAGCTGCAGATGCAGAACCTCGCGCAGCTCGCCAAGTCCACCCTGTTGCAGTACAACAAGGCCGAGATCGACTTTATCTACCCCAAAGGCGGGCTTCACGCGACCTGGAAGAAGGTGTCGCAGATGATCCTCGCCAATGGCGGGCGCATCCTCACCAACACCCCCGCGCGGCTGGTGCCGGGGAAAAACCGCATCGAAGCTGTCTATGCGGGGGATGAGCGCATCGAGCCCTCGATGGTGGTGTGGACCGCGCCCATCACCCTGGCCTGCGAGCAGCTACGCCAGGAAGTGCCCAAGCTGCCCTACCTGGCCACGCTGATCTACAACGTGCTGGTGAGCAAGGAGACGCCTCGGCAGTACCAGTGGTGCTACTACGGGGCGGACGACATCGTATTTTCCCGCGTTTCTATTCCCAAGTTCTTCTCCGACGACACGGCGCCTCCGGGAATGACCGGCCTGTGTGTAGAGGTGACTTGCCGCGAGGGCGACGAGCGCTGGCAGCACGCCGAGCGCCTGACCGACTGGGTGGTGGACGATCTGGTGAAGGTGGGCCTGGTGGGCGCGCGGAAGGACGTGCAGGATGTGCGGGTGGAGCGGGTGCGGGATTCCTACCCGATCTACCACAAGAACTACCCCTCCGAGCTGGAGAAGGCCCGCAAGGCCCTGGGCCGCTTCGAGAACCTGCAACTGGCGGGCCGTACCGGGATGTTCTGGTACAACAACATGGATCACTCGATGGAGAATGCCATGCAGATCACCCGGAAGATGATCCGGGATTCTGGCCGGGCCGACATGGAAGAAGGGCTGCTGGCGGCGGGTAAGCGGGCCTAATTCGCCACCCGGGTCCACAAGCGGGTGGGCAACGCCGGTCTATATGATCCCGGCCGCCCACTCCACCACGATCGGATCACCCACGCGGAATTCACCGGGGTTCAGTACAAAAAGGTGGATGCCGCGGAGGCGATGTTTTTTGAGGGCGGGCTGGCTGATAAATTCCAGCGCCCCCGCTATCGAACGCCGCTTGAACTTCGCGCAGCCATCGTGCGGCTCGGGGCTGACCTGAAGGTAGGCGCTGCCGATGCGCAGCACGGAGCCCACCCTCAGCAGGTCGGCGTGGAGAAGGTTGGGACTACGGATTCTCCCCGTCGAGCAGGTCCACGCACTGCATGTGGCCAGGTTGCCCTCGGTGGAGTGGGTGGACGAAGCTGGACTACTGCGTCGCCACGCTGACCCCTTCGATCGATTGATAGTGGCGCAGGCACTGGTCGAGGAAGTACCTATTTTAAGCGCGGATTCCGCCTTTGATCGCCCCGG
>JBEIQS010000105.1:0-19772 GCA_040376425.1 Alphaproteobacteria bacterium
CCTTTTGGGGATAGGCATGGTGAAAGCCCCCGAGCAGGTTGAGGGTGGGCCCCCGCAGGCGCACCGCCTCCCGCGCGGCCGCCACTGTCCCGCCGCAAGCTGCCCGAATAGAAGAAAGAAGCGGATCTACCTGAATATCCCAGGCTTCCAGCGCAAACACCCCCGCCAGCGTCTCCGGCACACTCAGCGCCTCCAGCCAGGCCGCGTCGTGCACCCGCGCCAGATGCGAGTAGGCGACCCGTTCGGAACGCCGCCGTTGCTCTTTCCCAAGAATTCCCTCCTCTTCCAAGAACCACAACACCAGATCAGCCCGCCGTGGATCAAAGCCCACCCGGGCCTGCATCGTCGTAAAAGGCAGGCGGTAGGAGGCGTCGTACCACACGGGAAGCGGTGCTGCGGACCACCAGTCGGCAAGGCGTTGGAGGAGGGACACATGCCGTCATATCCTGCTGAAAGCTCCACCTCCCAAAAAACCCTTCCCCTTTCTTGGATGGTGACTAGCTTCCTCCGCTATGCCTCGCCCGACCTTCCCCCATACCATGACGGATCTGGTCCACGCCGTAGACGGCCCCCTGGGGCTGGTGGTGGGCGACCTGCCAGATGGAACACTTTATGTGCTGAAACGAAATCGGAAGTCGCCTGGCTACAGCCTGATGGCCTACCGGGACGCCAGCCGAAAGGAGCTGCTGTGGAGCCGCGAGATCGCCGATCGTCGTGAGGCACTAAATGCTATGTCTGAGGCCATCGGCCTGGGAGAACGCCTATGAACCCGGTGGTAGAAGAAGAGATCGGCTGTCTGGGAGAGGTCCTGGCGGCGATGCAGCGGGTTCCTCCGCCCGAAAGCCTGGATGAAAGCGGTCTTCTGGCAGAACTGGAGCGTCTTCGCGACGATGCCCGTACGGCCAAGAGCGAAGATAAAGCCGCGATTGAACAACACTACGAGCATATGGGCCGCCTGCTGGAGCAGCTCCGCAAGGGCCGCCCTACCGAGGCGGTGGACCCGGAGAGCCCCTACTTTGCCCACCTCCGCATCCGGCAGGGCACGCGGGAGACGGACATTTTCCTGGGCAAGGCCACCCGCCTGGGGGATGGCCTGCGGATCGTGGATTGGCGGCACGCTCCCATCGCCAAGGTGTACTACCAGTACGAGGAAGGAGAGGAGTACGAAGAGGATCTTGGCCACAAAACCTTGACAGGTCAAGTGCTTGCCCGACGTACCGTCTCTATCCGGGAGCGGAGCCTGGAGCGCGTCTCCGCACCGCAAGGCACCTGGGTTCGTGAGGGGGACACCTGGACCGAATTGGCGACGTTGAAGCCGGTCCGTATGGATACCGCGGGCGTCTTTTTGTGGCACCGCGCGGCGGGCGACCAGAAGCTGGGGACCGGCAAGGCGCACCGGGCCGATAAGCACCTGCCGGACATCGCCGCCCTGATCGACAGAGAACAGTTTGAACTTATCTCTCGGCCCGATGCGGGGCCGGTGATCCTGCGCGGCGGGGCGGGCTCGGGCAAGACCACGGTGGCCCTGCACCGCATTGCCTGGCTGGCGCACCAGAACCCCACCCGCTTTGCACCGCACCGGATGCAGGTGGTGGTGTGGGGGCGGGCGCTGCGCGACTATGTGAGCAAGGTCCTTCCCAATCTGGGCGTGGCCAACGTTTCGGTCACCACCTGGTCGGAGTGGTCCCGCCGCCTGGTGGGGCGGCTTTTCCCGATGCTGCCTGGCCACGCGAATGCCAACACGCCCGCGATGGTCGCCCGGTTCAAGCTGCATCCGGCGCTGCCCCTGAAGCTGGAGAAGCTGATCCGCAGCCGGAAGGTGCAGGCCAATCCCTCGGCCGTGCTGGAGGACTGGCGCATGTTGACCTCGGACCGCAGCATTATGGAGGAGCTGGGCTTTTCCCCTGCTGAAACCGAGCAGATCGCCGAACATGCCCGCGCCCAGCAGACCCAGTTGGATCGTCGTCTCGAACGGGAAAAGGGTGCTGAACCCTGGCTGGACGAAGAGGACGACGCAATCCTCTTACGATGCTGGCAGCTCCGGCTGGGGGCCCTGAAGGCCAAGGGTGGCGGCGAGCTACGCTACAGCCACATTGCCGTAGATGAAGCCCAGGATTTTGCGGCGATGGAGCTCGCGGTGCTGATGGGCACACTCGACAAACATCGCTGCATCACGCTGGCGGGCGACACCCAGCAACATATCCTGGAAGTGGGCGGAACCGGCGATTGGAGCACCCTTTTGGACAGCCTGGGGATTCCCTCCACCTCGCTGTCTTCGCTGCGCATCTCCTACCGCTCCACACGCCCGATCACCGCCTATGCCCGCGCCATCCTCGGAAAAGCTGCAGAGGACGACAACGCACCCCTCACCACCCGTGACGGCCCCCCCGTCGAGATCCTCCCCTTCCCCGACCACGGCGCCTGTGTGGACTTCCTGGGCCGGGCCCTGCGACCGCTCCTGGGCAAAGAACCCAATGCTTCTATCGCCATTATCACCCCCACGATGGAGCTTGCCCGCACCTATTTCCGGGGTCTGGAGCGGATGGAGCTGGCCCGGCTGCGGCTGGTGGAGGACCAGACCTACAGCTTCACCCCCGGCGTGGACGTAGTAGATGTAAGCCAGGTCAAGGGACTTGAGTTCGACTATGTTGTGGTGGTGGAGGCCAGTGCGGAATTCTACCCGGATCGGCCACACCTGCGACGGCTGCTGCATGTGGCGGCTTCGCGCGCGATCCACCAGCTCTGGTTTACGACGGTGGGAGATGCCTCACCGCTCCTTCCTCGGGAGATCAAGCCATGAATGAGTCAGCCCTTACACGCTTGCGTAACGGCGGGACCGACCGGTTGGTAGATCTGCTCCTGGACGATGTGCTGGATCGTCCGCTGACGGAGCTGTTGGACCCGGCCTGGGCCGCACGACAGCTTGTGGTGGCCGCCCGTGCGGTGGCCGCGGATCGGAAGCTGGAGGACTGGCTGCGCCAACGCTTGGCTGAGTTGAGAAAGCAGGTTCCCAAGGGGCATCTTCCCCTTCCTGACGAAGTGCGCCGCCCCCTGGAAGAGGTGCTCCGCAAGCCCTACGCGCCCGATCGCCTGCTGGTGGGTCGCCTGCTGGATCACGACACCGCCCGGCTGATGCTGAAAAGCACCTTTCAGGACCTGTTGGTGAGCTTTGGGCGCCGCCTGAAGCCGGTGATGCCCAGCAAGCCGCCGGGCCTCAACCTGGGGCGTCTCTCCAAAATTGGCGAGGCGGTCAGCGGTGTGGTGGGACAGGAGGTGGAGCGGCAGGTGGAGGAGAAGGCCCGGGAGTTCATGGAGGCGGGGGTGCAGAAGCTGGTGCACACCATCGCCGACCACCTGTGCGACCCGCGGCATGTGCGGGACTACGCATCCTGGCGGATCTACGCGCTGGATGTGCTGCTAAGCACGGACATGCGCGACCTGGAGAAAGAGCTGGAGAAGCTGGATCCCGACGCTTTGGTTGCAACCGGAACGGCCATTGCGCGCGGCTTTCTGGCGCGGGCCGAGCTGGAAGGTGAGCTGCACGCGGTGATCAAAGCCGCGTTGGAGCAGAGTGGCAACCGGTCGTTGCGAGAGCTTCTTTCCGAGGTGGGAAGCGGAGAGCTTGGCGACCAGAGTATCAAAATGCTGCGTGACCTGCTGCGGCAGCGGGCAGCGGCGGTGGTCGAAACGGAGAAATTCGCTCAGTGGTGGGCGGAGGTTGTGGAGGGATGATCTGGCTTTTTCCCCTGGCCTGGGCGCACCGACCGGGGCTGTCCTACGCCCGGATCGAGGGGGAAAATCTGGTTCTCACCTTTGCGGCCCCGGAGCTGGAGGGGGTCGCGCCGCTGAATGACGTGCAGGCCTCCCGGATGCTCCTCTCTGCCGCAACCATCGAAAAAACCGAAGTATTGTCAGATGGTATCGCCTGCACCTATGGTGAGTCCACGATCCAGCAGGTCGAAAATGACGGGATCGAGCTGCGGACCACACTGGACTGCCCGTCCGGGGAGAGCCGACTCTACCGGGCGGACTTTCTGAGCGACTTCGAGCCGGGGCATCGGCACTACCTGGAGGTGGATGCGGAGCCGATCGGTGTGCTGGACAAAGGCAATCGGGAGGCTACTTTTACGGGCGTGGCCGACCGGAGCGAGGTGGCGCAGCGCTTCCTGCACCTGGGGGTGGAGCACATCTGGACGGGCTACGACCACCTGCTGTTCCTGGCCGGACTGCTTCTCGCGGCTTCCAAGCTGAAAGATATGCTGTTCATCGTGACCGGGTTCACGGTCGCCCACTCGATCACCCTGTCGCTGGCGGCAACCGGCGTTCTGGTGGCACCGCCGGAAGTGGTGGAGCCGGCGATCGCGGCGTCCATCGTGTGGGTGGGACTCGAGAACCTGTGGAAGCCCACCACGCGGCGGCGGGTGGTCCTGACATTTTTGTTGGGCCTGGTCCACGGCTTTGGTTTTGCGGGGATGCTGGCAGAGCTGGGCCTGCCTGCCGGAAATCTTGCCTTGGCGTTGGTGTGCTTCAATGGCGGGGTGGAGCTGGGCCAGGCGGGTGTGGCGCTGGTGCTCCTGCCAATCCTGCTGCTCCTGCGCCGCCAGATCTGGTGGGAGCGCTATGCGGTGCCACTGCTGTCCCTGGGGGTGGCAGCGATGGGACTTTATTGGCTGGTGGAGCGGGTTTTGGGGGGGTGAAGCCGCCCCGGGCTAATCCCCTATAAAACCTGCGCCCACCGCTGCAAAAGCACCTTGGCCTTGGCACCCCCGCGCGGGCTGGGCAGGGGGTCCACCTCACCCTCGGGAGACTCGATGAGCTCTTGGAGGGCGGCGATGCGCTCGGCCAGGATGGGCTCGTTGGGGTGGGCCTCGGCGATCCGTAGCCAAACCCCCAGTGATTCTTCCAGCTTTCCGACCGCTTCCAGCCGCTCGGCCACCGCAGGCCGATCAAAGGGATCTTCTCCGCGCAGCGACGAGAGGGCGGTTTGGGTGGATAAGGCTGCGCGAAGCTCCGATACCCGTACGTCCGAGGGGGCAAAGCTGCTCATCCGGTCCAGGGTCACCCGGGCCTCTCGCCACTGTCCCTCCGCAGCCAACAGCCGGGCCAGCAACAGCCCCGCCGAGAGCTGTGAGGGCTCGCTGCTCAGCACCTCCTCCAACACCCCAATGGCCAACCGCCGCGCGCCGCCCTCCGCATGCAGGCGGGCGAGCAACACCCGCCCGGCAGCGTGGTCCGGCGCGGCGACAAACAATTCTCTCAGGGTCTGTAGCGCCTCTTCCCGCGCTCCCTGCTCCAGCAGCTGCTCGGCCCGCCCCAGCAGGCTCTGCGCGCTGCTCCTCATCCCCCGCTGCCGGTGGAGACCTCGATCTCCGTGGCGGCCACCTGGATGTCCACCGTCACGTCGTGCGTTCCGCCCGGTACTGGCGCCTGATCGACGAACAGGTAGAAGGGAAACAACCCGTGCTTGTCGGTCTCGCCCGTCATGTAGTTGGGCCGGAAAGGCGCGCCCGTGTCGCTCACCGGGGTGGTGAAGGTGCCCGCAATCTGGAAGAACTGTTCCTTCTCGGCGTCAAAGTACTCCGGGCAACCCTCCTGGGTGGGGTCGCTTACGCAGGCTTCTGCGGCGCCTTCCACAATCTCGATCGCCCCTTCCGGGATGACATAGATGTTCACAGCGTTGGTGTAGACGCTGACCGCAATCTTCTCTTGAGGCTGGTCCTTGGGATTGGTCACCAGCGCCCGCATAAAGACCAGCGTGCCAATGCCATCCACGGGGTCGCAGTCAGCGAGGTAGGCGCCTTCGTTGGCGTAGTCGTCCACCTTGCAGCTATTGCTGCACTTGGCATACCGGCAACCCTCGGAAAAGTTCACTGCGCCCGGTGATGCGGTAACCCCAGACCCGAATTCGGCCACGTAGGGGCCCGTGCAGGCCAGCAGGCTTAGCAGCGTGATCATCCCAACCTCTTCAGCGCATCCACCAGCGCGGGGACTTCTTCCATCGACAGCTTCCGTAGAACCACCTCTCCGGGGGCCTGCGGTACAACAAGGTTCAGCATACCACGGGCGCGCTTCTTGTCGAAGCCTATTGCCCGCGCCAACGCTTCTTCGTCCACCTCAAAGGGTACTTTTTGAGGTAAACCCATCCTTCCCAGCAGTCCGTGGATGCGCTCGGGGAGCGCCCGGTCGTTGAGCCACGCCCGGCTCCATGCAAAGCGTGACACGGCCAGGATTCCCAACCCCACGGCCTCCCCATGGCCCATCCGCCCGTAGCCTCCCACCTTTTCGATGGCATGCCCGAGCGTGTGCCCCAGGTTCAGCACCGCCCTCGGTCCGCTCTCCCGCTCGTCGGCCTCGACCAGCCGCGCTTTGGTGCGGATGGACTCCTCCACCACGGTGGCCAACGCTGCGGGATCCCGCATCAACAGTGCGGGAGCCATCCGCTCGCAGGCGGACAGCGCCACTTCTCCTTCGATCAGGGCGTGCTTCAGTACCTCACCCAGCCCGGAGCGGAGATCCACTTCTTCCAGGGTCTCCAGCGTCTTGAGCGGTGCCCACACCAGCACCGGCTGGTAGAAACTTCCAACCAGGTTTTTCCCGCCCTCGGTGTTCACGCCGGTCTTTCCACCCACCGAGGCATCCACCATCGCCAACAAGGTGGTAGGAACCTGTACAAAAGGCAGCCCTCGCATCACCGTGGCTGCCGCAAAACCCACCAGGTCGCCGGTGACGCCCCCCCCCAGGGCCAGCACGGGGGTCTTCCGGTCCACGCCCACCCCTAACAGTGCTTCCACCAGCGCTGCCCAGCTCTGGAGGTTTTTGTGAACCTCCCCGTCTGGAACCTCCACCTCCTCCACGGCCCAGCCTTCCCCCTCCAGCTCCTTTCGCAGCGCCGCCCCGTACAGCCCGTGGACGGTGGGGTTGCTCACCACCACACATCGCTCGCCGGCCTGCACCTTCCGCAGCTCGGCACCCAGCCCGCAAAAGTCAGGTGCCACGACGACCGTGTAGCTCCTCTCTCCCAGCCCAATCTCTTGACGCGTCAAGCGCACAACGCCTCCACGGCATCGGCCACCTGCTCAGGATCTCCCCCGGCTTCCACCCATGGCCCGGCAATCCGCCAGCTCTCCTGCCGCGCGTTCCACAGGGCTTCCATCTGCCCGGCCAATGGCCGCCCACTCCCGACGATGCGCTGGGCCAACACGGGCAGGGGCGCCATCAGTACCACCACCTTCCACCCGTCGAGCATCGCCCGGTTTTTCGGGTCGACCACGGTACCTCCCCCCAAGGCGAGCACCGCTTCTCTTCCGACGAGCCGCTCCAAGGTGGCACTCTCGCGGCGTCGGAAGCCGACCTCACCCTCTTTAGCCCAAATGGTAGGGATGTCGCCGATCTCCTTGTCGAGGTCGACGAAGTCCCGTCCGTGCCGCGTTGCCAGCAGTTTCCCGACGGTGCTCTTTCCTGCGCCCATGGGTCCAGCCAGCGCCAGCTTCCCGGGGATCACTGGCTGGCGGAGGGGTTTTCGTCCACCGGCACGATCCGTGGGGTGATGAAGATCAGCATTTCGTTCTGCTCGCGCGAGCTGGTGCTGTTGCGGAACAGGTAGCCGAGGATGGGGATCTTTCCGAGGCCGGGCACTCTCTCCTGGGCGAAGCTCTCAGTGGTGGCGTAGGCCCCACCGATAACGGCGGTGTCCCCATCGGCCACCAGCACCCGGGTGTTCATCTGCTTGGTCTGGATCGCCGGCTGTCCCTGGATGACCCGTGCAAAGTCCGGTCGGTCATTGGTGAGGCTGATATCCAGGAAGATAAAGCCTTCCGACGTGATGTGCGGGGTGACTTCCAGCTCGAGTGCAGCCTTCACAAATTGGACCTGCGTGCCGCCGTTGGAGGTGGACAGGTAGGGGATACGGGCGCCCTGCTCGATGTTGGCCGTTTCGTTGTCCATGACCCGCAGCTTGGGGGCGGACACGGTGCGTGCCCACCCTTCCGACTCCATCGCCGCCAAGCGCACGTTCAGGTCGATCAGACCGGGAATGCTGCCGAGGCTGAAGTCCAAAGCGGAGGTGGGGCCGTCGGGCCCCATGTCCACGGACAGGGTGTTTCCGATGGAGGAGGGGAAGAAAGCGCCAGTAGGAAAGCCGGTGGCGGCGGAGGCATCCACGCTGCCGCCCCAGGTGATACCCAGGCTGCGCGTGAAATTGCTGCTGGCTTCCACAAAGCGGGCGTCGATGGTGATCTGCCGGGTGGGACGATCCACCTGGATGAGGAGCTGCCGCACTTTGGCAAGGTAGTCCTCGGCATCCCGCACAATGAGCTGGTTGCTGCGGGCGTCCACCTCGACCGAGCCGCGCTCAGACAGGATCGACTCCACCTGCTCGGTCAGCTCGTCGGCCTGGGCGTAGTTCAGCGGCGCGACGTAGATGCCCAGGGGAGCCAGCTTCTCCTGGGAGATCTGGGCGTCCAACGCAGCTTGCTGCTCGGCCTTGATCTGCTCGATCGGCGCAACACGGATGATGTTTCCGAACTGTTGGGCGCCAAGTCCCTTGGCCTGAAGAACGGCCGCCAACGCTTCATCCCAGGGTACATCCTCAAGTCGAACGGTGACTTTACCAGCCACATCGTCGGAAGAGACGATGTTGATGTCGCCATATTCGGCGATGAACCGGAACACGGTATGGATGTCGGCGTCCTGCAGGTCGATGCTGACCCGCCGCCCGGTGTAGCTGCGTCCGTTGGTGTTGGCTTCGGTGGCAAAGGCGAAGGTGTCGGGGGATCCGGCACCGTCCGAGCCCAGCTTGGACTGCGGATCTACCCGCCGTCCGCTGCCGGAGATCATGACTTCGCCGCCCATTGCGTTGGACAGCCCACCGGTGCCGTTGGTCTCCGGTCCCGACGGCGCTGCCGAGGCCGCACGCTGGAGCGCGCGATCACGCTGCGCAAGAATCTCGGGCGGAGTTACAATCTCCACCACATACAGTCCGCCCTCTTGCGACAGGGTGTAGGTGCTGTTCATCCGGAGCTGGATGGACACCCGGGTGCCGTCCCGCGTGGCGTAGGCACGGATTTCGTCCACAGCGGACGCGAAAAACCGAGTATCGAGCTGCCGCCGCAGTGAGCCGGGCATCACCGCACCCTTCAGGTCGATGACGATCATGTCCGCGCGCGGCGTGGTGACCACGGGCTCGACCATCTTCAGGCCCAGGATGACGCGGCTGGACTTGTCCCGTTGCTGGAAGTCCAGCGAGGTGAGCACAGCCCCTTCGGCGACGGCCTGCGGACCGGAGAGCCGGATGCCTTCGGGATTGTTGGTGTCCGGGGTGGGCAGCGCACTGGGGGCCGCGCTGGCGGCCGGTGCAGGCGCAGGGGCCGGAACCGGTGCGGGCGCCGGAGTCGGTGCGGGTGCAGCGGGCTCGGGAGGGGGCTCGTCGGCGACGGTAGGGTCGTCCGCGGGAGGGGCCTCCGCGGGGGCCGGTGCGGCGGTCGCAACGGGCTCGTCCATGCCCTGCTTTTCGGGCAATGCGGCGAGGGGATCCTCGATGGTACCAGGGATCAGGGTGAGGAGGATGTTGTTTCCCTCCACCCGCGCTTCATGCTGGGCGTCCCCCGTCAAAAACAGGGTGAGGCGAACGTTCTCTGCACCATCTTGGAAGGTGGAGAATTCCGCCTTGCTGACCAGGCCACCACTGCTGACCTCGGGTGCTGGACCCAGCGACGCGCCGGTGATGTCCACGACCAGCCGAGCCGGGTTGCTGGCCCGGAAGATGCTGTAGGAGGCGGTTGCGGTGGAGAGTCGGATCTGGACGACAGTGCTGGTGCCGCTGGCGCTGATCGCCACACCGTCCACAGCGGCAGGCTCCGCTGCCATCGCAGGCACCGAAAACAGTGCCGCCATCACAAGAAGAGCCGAGAGGCCTACCGGCTTCATGAACGCTCCAGATTCTGCTTTGTTCTGCTTCGATTTCATCAGGGCTTCCCCCCACCCGCACCGAGCTTGAGCTGCACGGGGTTCACCACGAGCTCATCGTCCATCGACTTGTATTCTTCCGTGACCACCACCATTCCATCCTGGATCGCGGTGACTTTGCCCCAGTTCCGCCCGACGTAGGAGCCGAGCTTCACCACATGACCCACCCCTTCGGGGTCGATGAGCATCGCCCGTGGGGAGTCCGTGCCAAAAATGATGCCGCGCAACACGTAGCGCTCGACATCCCACCGCTGCAGGGGCGGCTGGGAGCCATCCTCACCAGGCAATTCCACGTTACGCTGGGTGATGAAGCTCTGGAAGGGATCCCGCTTTCCAGCCGGGTTGTAGGCATACTCCGGCGTCACCTCAGCGGCATCGCCTTCCTCTTTTACGGCCTCGGTCTTGACGGGCGCCGCCGGTAGAGGCGCACGGGCCCCCGGGGTGTTGCCATCCACCACCTCCCCACAGGCCACCAGCAGAAGCATCGCGAGCGACATTGCGTACCTCACTTCTTCTTCTTCTTCTGGGCTTCCAATTCCTTGTTCCGCTTGATCTCTTCTTCGGAAAGGAATCGGTAGGTCACCACTTTGCCGGACACCGTCAGCACCGTGTCTCCAGCGTTCTCCGCCGCATCCGACAGAAGGACGTCGGCCACGGACACAATACGATTCATCTTCGATACCTTGTCGAAGAAGGTGCCCACCTCGTGGAAGCCGCCGTCCATCACGATCTGAACCGGCACCTCGGCGTAGTACTCCCGGGTCACTTCGGGAAGCGGCTGAAACTTACGGACTTCCAGCCCAGACTTCCGCGCCAACCCGTCGATGTCGGACAGCAGGGCAGGAATCTCCCGACCCTCCGGCAGCTCGCGCAGCGCCTTTTGCAGCTCAACCTGGAGCTGGGCCACCTTCGCCTGGAAGGCCGGCCGGTTGGCCGCGCGCCGGGTGGCCTCGTCCCGTTTTGCGGACAGGTCCTTGTTCTTGGCGTTTGCCGCAGAGATCCCGTCCAAAGTGGGCGAAATCAGCACAAAGAATGCCGCCACCAGAATCAGGAGATAGCCCACAGCAAAGGCCAGGAAACGCTGTGAACGCGGCAGCTTATAGAAGCGATCCATGAGCTGGTTCATGTGCCACTGCCTCCGGGCGCGGGTGCAGCAGGTGCGGCCCCCTCAGGCTTTTTGGGATCCTTCTTGACTTCTTCTACCTTCTGACTGGTCAGCCGGGCGGTAAGCTTGAAGTCCTTCAACAGTACACCGTTGGCAGCCGCCGCTCCCTTGAGCTTGGACGCTTCGATATCCTGGAGGAACACCGCCTCGAAAGACTCGGTCTTATCCAGACTCCGTAAGAATTGGCTGATCACTTCGTTGCTTACCGAGGTGCCTTTCACCTCGATCTGATCCCCCTTCTGGGTCAGGCTGACCAGCTGCACCTTGTCCGGGGTGGCGGTCGCCAGATCGTCCAACATGTGGACGGGACCGGTCTTCTGCGCCCGCAGCGCGCCGATCACCTGAAGCTTGGTCTGGAGGTCCTTCTCCATCGTCTCCAGCTCTTCCACGGCTGCCACATCGGTGGCGGCCTGTGCGATGGCCGCTTCCAACGCCTTCGTCTGCCCCTGCACTGCCGAAAGCTGGATCTGGAACACGCCCCACAGCGCCAGGGCCACACCCACCGTGATGCCCGCCCCGACACCGCCCAGCAACAGATCACGCCGGATGGCTTCGGCCTTCCGGGTCTGCCGGATGGGCAGCAGGTTGACCCGGATGATGGACCGGCTCTCGCCCTTGACGGGCGGGGTCCGGTTGTCGTCCATGTACCGAAGCGCCAGACCCACCGCCACACCCGCCTGAGGAGCCGTGTCCCGCAGGTAGCCGGGCTGGAAGCCGCGCTCGTCGATCACGATCCGCCGGAAGGGGTCCACCACTTCCACCGGGCAGCCGCAGAAGCGCTCCAGCGCACTCTTCAGCCCCGGCGTGCCCGCAGCCCCTCCCGCGATGTACATGTAGGAGAGGTTGCCACCACCCGCCGTGGACAGGTAAAAGTCCAGGGAGCGATGGACCTCTCCGGCGATGTTGTCCGAAACCGCAGAGAGTACGCGCTCCACTTCTTCCGGCACCACCGCCGCACGGTCCCGCTCGGAGCCGCCGCCGGTCTTGAATGCCTCGGCCTCTTCGTAGGATATATTAAGTGCGCGCTGGATTTCTTCCGTATACGCACGCCCGCCCATGCCGATGTCGCGGGTGAAGGTGCTGACGCCCCGCCGCAGGACGTTCAAGTTCACCACCCCAGCTCCGACATTTACCAGGGCGACCAAGTCCCCCGGATTGTCGTAGTTGAGATTGAACATATTCTCCATGGCAAAGGCGGCAACGTCGATCACCACCGGACGCAGCCCTGCCTCCATCACCACGCTGGTGTACTCGTTCACCAGCTCTTTGCGCGCCGCCACCAGCAGCACGTCCATCTGCCCGGCCTCATCCGCCTTCCCCTGGAGCACATGGGCGTCCAGGTTGACGTCGTTCACGTCGAAGGGGATGTACTGCTCTGCCTCCCACGGCAGAGATTCTTCCATTTCATCCTGGGTCATTACCGGCAGCGAGATACGCTTGATGATGACGGAGTTGCCGGAGATGGCAACGACGGCATCCTTGGTTTTGACCTTGTTTTTCGCCAACAACTCCTTGATGGTGGAGACGATGGCGGTTGTATTCATGAAGGCGCCGTCGACGATCGCCTCCGGCGGGAGCGGGGCAATGCCGAAATTCTTCAGGCGATACTTGCCATTACGCTCTCGCTCCAGCTCCAAAAGCTTCACATAGCTGGAGCCAATGTCCAGCGCGACGGTACTCGCTTTGCGGGAAAGCAGGGCCAAGACGAACCCCCAGGCTCCCCGGTTTTAGCCCATGTAGGAAGGCGCGGTCAACAGCTTCTGCCGACCCTCCTCAGGAACAGGCGTTGCTCGTTCCCTTCTTGGGAAAATTTTTCCCACCATGAGGCGGGAAAAAAAAGGGAGCGGCGCAATGAGGAGGATCCGCACTCTATCAGGATAGCCGCGCACCCGGCCTTGACCCCGATCTTGACAGGTCAAGATCTCGGACGCCTCAAAACCGCCCCCGGGTCTTCCGAAAGTCCTCCCCGCTGACCGGCACCAGGTTCACCACTTCATAGAGCCGGGAGTACACCCGCTCCCCGAGCCGGTCGTCCAGGCTTTCCACCGTCCCGGTCGCAAGGCTGCCGCTCTGCGGGCTGCGGCTGCGACTCTCGTTCCCCCGCAGCGGGAAGTTGGTGGTGGCCAGGATGCGCCGTCGGGCGTTGTAGCGCCGGGTGATGATCTCGTCGATCACCGACAGCTCAAACTCGGTCTTCCGCCCCTTCCCCAGCTCGTCGATGGCCAGGATCGGCACCTGCACCAACGGCGTCAACGTCACGGCCTCGCCATCTCCCCGGTCAAAGCCCTCCCGGATGGAGCTGATCAGGTGCGTGAACTCCACAAAGCGGCACTCCACCCCGTAGCGGAAAATCAGCTCCCGAAGCGCACCTACCATCAGGTGGGTCTTGCCTCGGCCCGGCTCTCCCAGCCACACCATGCCCTGCTGTGCACTGTTCTGAGGATCGAAGGTATCCAGCCATCGGCGCGTGATGGTCCAGGGCTCGCGTCGCCCGTCCAGCTCCGATCGAAAGCTCTCCAAGGTGCAGGCGCCGTGCCGCGAGGGGATGCGCGCCCGGTTGAACATGGCCACCCGGTCGGGCAACATCTGGCAGCGACAGCGCAGCACCCGCATCACCTTGCCACTCCGCAGCGACGCGCCCGCCTGCAGCGGATGGGCCTGCGGGTTGCCGGTGGGCCAGGTCAGCGCCTCGCCCTGCTCCACTTCTACCCGCCCACTGCCCCTGCAGCGGGAGCACTCCGGCCGGGGCAGCAGGCGCGCCTCTGCAAAGTTGCCCGAAGCATCAATCGAAAAGCCTTCATGCCACTCCACGTTCCAGCTCCTCACAGATGCGGGTCATCGAAAACTCGGGGTAGCGCCGCCGCAGACTATCCCGCGCACGCTCCTCTGCGGCGCGTTGCAGGCCACTCTCCCCCAACAAGGAAGCCAGATCCTCCAACTCTTTGCCGGCCTGTTCCAGGAGTGCCGGATGTTGGGGCCGGTGCAGCTCCCACAGGCTGCCATGCAGCTCGCGGACGATGTGGCAGGCGTGCTGCAGGCGCAGCTCCAGATCGCCGGACAGCCCGCGCAGGCGCTGCCGCGCTGTGGTCACCAGCGCCTCCTCCCCCTCTACCGCGCTTCCTGCGGGGGCAGGCGACTCCACAGCCGCAGGCAGGGCCCCCTTCCGCAGCTTTTTGAGCGTGGCTTCGCAGGCATCCAGGTGAAAAGGGTGCCGCGCGCGGCGGGCCACACGGCGCGCCGCCACCTGCTCGATGGCGATCAGGATGCTGCTGACCGGGACCCCGGACTCCAGCCAGGCCACCAGGAGACGGCCGTCCTTCCCGGAGAGAAAAGGAGCCCCGCCCCGCGCCTGGACAAACCATGCCCGGACCTCCTCCGCGGCAGCGGCCAGAGGCTCGGGGACATCCGTTCCAAAGACTCCGCTATCTTCCAATACTATCTCGCCCCCACCCTGTTGCTCTTCCAGATGTTCCACCTTTTCCCCCACTCCCGGCGTCGCCATGTGGCCGCTTTTCTATTATCCTTGGCGGCCATGCTGCGGGGGCTTCCGCAGCAAGCCGGAGCCGCTATGTCCCGTCTGTTCCCATTGTCTGTACTGCTTCTTTCTGTGATGGTCACCCCTGCTTGGGCCAAGAGCAAGGACAAGAAGGACGACGATCAGGAAGAAAAAGACGATAAGGACGAGCCCAGCGACGACGACCTGCTGGAAGAAGATATCACGCCCAACGAGAACGACTTTAAGGAAGAGGCCGATCCCGACGACAAGCCGCCGCCCCGCCGTCTCGACCCCGATGAGGAAGAGAAAGGTGAGGAAGGGGAACTGGATTTTGAGGAGGGTGAGGAACAGGATCTCGAGTTCGATGAGAACGACGACGACGAGCAGGAGTCTCTGAAGCCGCGTGGCCCCGGAGAGGATACCGCGCAGTTGTACCGGGACGCGGAGAAGAAGTACCGGGAGATGAGCCCGGAAGAGGAGCTGATCGCCTGGGAGCAGTACCTCCAAAAATACCCGAAGTCCCTGTTCCGGGAGCGTATCGACGAGCGGGTGGAGACCCTCTCGGCCGATATGTACAACGAGCGGGTTCCGGGCTCCGACCGTGGCGCGCGCGCCTCGGATGCGGCCCGTCGCGAGCTGAACTTCTTCCAGCCGGTCCACATGTCCTCGGCCGACCCCCGCCAGAAGATCATCCTGGAAGCGGGATGGGGTTTCCCCAACTGGGTTTCGGTTCAGCTCGACTACGAGCACGCCTTCACCCGGGAAGCCTCCGCACACGCCGGAATTGAGCGCAACCTCACCGGCTACTCCATCGGCTTGGGCGCCAAGTACGCCATCATCAAGTCGGCGCGCACCGGGACCATCCTGTCCGGCGGCTTGGACGTCTACGGCAATACCCTGCCCGCCTACGCCGGGATCCGGCCCATCCTCTCCTTCGGCCAGCGCCTCCAGGTGATGGAAGGCTTGGATGTGCAGGCCCAGGTGGCCTTGGACCTGGAGCTGCGCAATCCCTTCGGTGTGCGCTGGAACGCCGGTCTTGGCGCCGAGCTGCACCCCAACAAGGTGGTGTCGGTGTTTGTGGAGACCGACATCGACATGAAGTATGTGGGCGCCCAGGATGTGCCACTGTTCTTCTTCAACACCGCGATCTTCGGGCTGAAGTTCGTTCCGCGCGCGGGTGACAAAGACGGCCACGGCCGCTTTGAGGCCGGTCTGGCCGCAGATGCCCCCTATACCTACCAGTACTGGGGCTTCTACCGCGGCGGTGTGGACCTGATGGGCGCCTACTACTTCTAAGGCCCAACCGGACTTCCACGGATAACCCGCCGACTTCTACGACAGCAGTCGGGGGAAGACTACTCGACCGGCCAGCCCTGGGCCACCCAGGCCATGGTGCCGCCGTCCACGTTGATGCCTTTGTAGCCGCGCTCGGCCAACATCCCGCAGGCACGCGCGGACCGGGCTCCGGAGCGACAGATCACGTAGATTTCCTGGCCTTTGTAGGGGGCTAATTTCTCGATCTGCTGCGGAAAATCCGCCAGCGGCATCAGCACTGCGCCGGGCACATGTCCACCCTGGTACTCCTCGGGCGTGCGCACATCCACCAGGACCGGCACTTTTCCAGCCTCTCGCGCCGCTTTCAGAAAGACCACATCCACCGCAGGAACGGTAGCACCAAAGATAGCGTCCATGAAACCCATAACGACCTCGGAAGAGGGGGTGAATTTACCCCGGCCGTCGGACCGGGGCTCGCCTCCATCACAAGCAAGGGCCGTGCCAAGGAAATGAAACATCAAATATCAGGTAAAACCTACTTTTTCTAAATACAGAACCACCCGCACTGTTCCAAAATGGTGCAGACTTGTTTCACCGGTGTTTCAGTCCACCCTACCGGTCGCCCCCTGCGGCGGTCGCCGCCCGGAGCCTAGAGCTGCTGTACGCCCACCTTCCAGCGCCACCCCCCCGTGCAGCGCTCCAGCAAGGGCGGCGCCTGCGCCAAAAGTCCATCCACGGCCGGATCCAGGCGGATGTTCATCGGATTTTCGAGCAGTGTACAGAGCGCCTCCACCGCCTCTACCACCAACCGGAAGGCGCGCGGTCGGGGGAGGTCGATCCGTCGCTGCTGCAGGTCGGCACGCAGGTCCGCTTCGGTCCAGGAGAGCAGCTCCTCGCCCAGCTCCCACCTTCGCGCCGGATAGTACAGCGTCTGGAGTGCGGCCTGCAAGAACTGTGGGTCAGTGGCCACGGCCAGCCCGAGGGCGTCATGCTCCAGCACCCGCTCCAGGGCAAGCTGGTAGACCATCTCAGCCTGCACCGCAGGGCTAAGCTCCTGATCCCGATTCCACAGGTCCGAGGCCGCATCGATGTATTGGTGCAGCACCTCCTTCAGGTGAAAGGGGTGCGAGCGGGACCGAAACACCAGGATCGGTGCCCAGCAACGCCAACGCTCGAAGGCGGCCGGGTCGGACGCTTGGACCGCGAGGTTGGTCGTAAAAATACGCAGCTCGGATGGACGGTGGCAAACAAAAAGCCGATCCGTAAAAAGGGTTTCCAGGAGGCCCTGCGCCAATTCAGTGTGGGTGCCTTCGCTCAGGGGCCCGCTCAATCGCTCAAAGGAGTCCTGCCCGGTCAGAAACACAAAGAAGGCGTTGTCCTGAAAGATCCCCTTCAGCCGACGAATGGACTCCCGAAAATAGTCAAGTTCCTCCCCGCTGAACTTGTCGATTTCGTCCACCAGAAACATCGGATACAGGCCGATGTCGCGGAGCTGCTGCAGGATATGCGGAAGCCACCGTGGCAGTGCTCGGCTGCTACGAAGATCCTCTTTGAACTCCAGAGAGCTCACATCCGAGGACTTCCGGACCCGGTCGGTGGTCCAGTTCAGGACCGTCGTGGTGCCGACCGCACTGCTCACCGCCGCCACCGAAGCCAGCAGCGGCGAGATCTGGTAGACCCCGACCGCCATCAGGCCACCGGAGAGTATCCCCAATAAGGGATTCATATAGTCGCTGCCACGCATCGTCTGCTCGGTGCGTTGGCGACGCTCCTCCTCGGCCTGATCCGTCTGCTTGCGGGCCTGCTCCAGCGTGCCGGAGATCATCATGTAGCCCTGCGAAAGGCCCCAACATGCACTCACCTCCCGCGCACCCCGGTACTTGCCCGCTTGGGGAAACAACACCCCATGTGGCATCGCACCGCCCGCCTCCCACCACAACCTCAGCCGGGACAGGTGAATGGCCGAGCGCATCATATCCACCCGCAGTTGCTCGGCGATCTCGGCCCGTTCCTCTTGCTCCGACGGGCCGAGATGCTGCACCTCCACCCCCATGGCGCGTATCACCTCATGAAGCACCGCGTGGTGAAGCGCCTTGATCAGCACCTCCATCATCACGTCCGCAGGTTCCCGCAAGGGTGTGGGAGCGGGGGGGGCCTGCCCGGGCCCTCCGGTGCCGGTCAACGACGGCGCGGCCGTCGTCGGAGCGGTCACCGCGGCTTTCTCCGCCCGCGCCAGCAGAGACGGCCCATAGAGAGTCACAGGTAGAAGCCGTCGATCCGACGTCTCAGCACCTACACTCCGCAGCGCATGGTGCACCATCATGGTCTTGCCAGAGCCGCGATCCCCGCCCACCAGCACCGACCGTCCCGGCAGCTCATCCCGCAGGTAGCGCTGCAGCAGATTCACCAACATGCGCCGAGCCGCCGAATCTGCAGGTATTGCGACGTCCTGCAGGGGAAGAAGGCGATTCATCCCCGAGGGTTCAGGCAAATGCCGGATGTGAAGGCTCATGGAGTGGGGCTCCCCGCCATGGGTGCGGGCTTGCCCGAAGTCGGAGCTGCCGCTTCCTGCGGCTCGGTGGCGCCTTCCGTCTCCTGCATCTTCACAAATTGCACAGCCGAAATGCCGCCAAAGAAGATCGCCATTGCCAGATGTGCCACCGCCGGGCTGATGCTCACCCCCCCACCGGTGCCCCCCAGCCCGCCCCAGTAGCTGCGCAGCTCGAGCTGGCCGGACTTCTTCAGCTCGGCGGCATAGGCCAGCCCAAAAGAGGCGGAAAAGGCCAGGGAAAAGATGGGCATGAGCGCACGAAGACGCCCCTCCATGTGGCCGGGAAGCCAGATCCCTCCCTCTTCGCTGACCAGAAAGGCGAGGCCGAAGCCAATGAGGATACCCACAAAAATCCAGGGGAGACGGCCCATCTTATCCCTCCAGCTCTGGCTCTTTCTTCAGAGCCTCCGCCCAGAAGGGCAGCTTTTGATAGTGTAACAGAAGATCTGGAGGCAGTGGCGCCTGCACCGTGAGCCCCTCCAGCTCCAGTCGGAGGCAGTGGAGGGCCAGCCGTCGGAGACCCGTCTCCCGCCACAGGCGGTTGGTCGCGCGGCAGCCGTGCTCCACGTCCCCCACGATGGGGTGATCCAGGTCGCGCACATGCCGCCGGACCTGGTGGTAGCGCCCGGTGGTGGGCCAGGCCCGAAGAAGAGAACAGCGGGGTTCTTCCGAGCTTCCGATGCAGTCCACCCGCGTCGCCGCTTCCTGCATCACGCCTTTGGTGTTCTTCAACGCCCGCTCCCAATACACCTCCCCTTCCCGACGCCAGGTGCCGCGACAGAGCGCCAGATAGGTCTTTTTCCCCTCTGCCAGCCGCTTCGCCCAGCCCTCCACCCCCTCGGCGGTCAGCGCCACCAGCAGGCAACCCGACACCGGCTGATCCAGGCGGTGCACTGGCCACACATAGCGACCGAGTTGGGTGTGCAGAATCTCCACCAGCGGAAGATCCCATGAAAGACCTCTATGTACCGGAATTCCAGCGGGCTTGTTCACCACAATCCAGCCCGGCCCCTCTGCAAGAACAGGGATAAAGGGAAGCGCATCCCCCTCCCCTTGCGGCGCCAACTTTTGCCCCATCTTGTCCACCCTCGGCGCATAAGCTATCCTGCGGACATGCCTACGCTACGCTGGAATCGTGCACCCGCATCCGCTGCCTCTGCCAATGGACACCCCATCACGACGGAGGAGGAGAACCGGCCCGCCGAACAGCGGATCCAAGGGTTGCTCCGAAAGCCGACTCTTTTTGTAGTACCCGGCTTTACCCCAGTCAAAGCTACCGAGCCCATTCGCCTGCACGAAGTGTCCCAGAAGCGCGCCCGCAG
>JBEIQS010000161.1:0-13717 GCA_040376425.1 Alphaproteobacteria bacterium
AACCAAGAACCGTTTTGGCTCTACCGGAGAGATCGGTCTCTTTGAGATGCGGGAGGGTGGACTGGTGGAGGTGCCCGATGCTTCGGCCCGGTTGCTGGAGGAGCGGGCGGTCGGGGCGCCGGGCACGGTGGTGACCTGTGCGGTGGAGGGCTCACGGCCGCTGCTGGTGGAGATTCAGGCACTGGTCGGGCGCCCGACGCAGGGGAATCCGGGACGCTCGGTGGTGGGCTTGGAGCGGACACGCCTTGCGATGATTCTTGCCGTGCTCGGGCGCCTGGGTCTGGACCTTGGTGACCGAGACATTTTTGTAAGTGCAGCGGGAGGGGTTCGGGTGCTGGAGCCTGCGGCCGACCTCGCCATCGCCATCGCTATCCACTCGGCAGCCACGGGAAAGCCGGTACATCCTGAGCTGATCGCCTTTGGCGAGGTGGGTCTGGTGGGAGAGGTGAGGGGAGTGGCCTTTCCAAGCTTGCGCCTGAAGGAGGCTGAACGCCACGGCTTCCGCCGAGCGATGGTGCCCGCATCCGTGCGTGAGGAGGTGGGCATGTCGTTGGATTTGTGCCGGACCCTGCGGGAGGTTTTGACGTGACTCTGGAGTGAGTCACGTCGTAAACGCGTAGCTATTCGTCCCCCTCCCGTGGGCAGTCCTCTGGGCGGGTGCGGGTGGTACGCTCCCGGCAGGCCCGAAAGTGGGTGCAGGCGGCGGCCGGAGGTTCCCCCAGGTGTTCCTCCCGCCAGCCCGGCGACAGGCACCAGGGTGTCGCGGACCACAGTTGGTCTTTCAGGCGCTCCAGGTTCCGCTCCACCTCGACCAGGCAGGTGGAGGTCTCACCGGCCACGACCAGCACATCCTCCCCCAGAAAGCGCACATCCTGCGGGGATGCGCAGTCCTGGCCCACGACCAGGCCATGCCCGGAGTGCGTGAGAATCTGGGTTCCTTTCTGGCTCCACAGCAGTAGCTCCCGCATGCCCTCCCGAAGGGGTCCGAAGGCGACCTGCATGCCGATGCCTCCACGCTCCCGCGCCCACAACCGCTCGCTGGGGCTCCCCAGCTTCCACAGCAGGCCGGTGCCGTCCTTCAAACTGGCGGCAAGGCGGTCCCCTTCGGGGGAAAGCCGTAGGTTGGTCACCGGGCGCCCGCTCTCCCGCAGCGTCTCCTCCACCCATTGAAACTCTCTTTTCCCCGGCTCCTCCCCCTGCCGGGCCTGTCGCACCTGGATTCGGCCGCTGGTCCAGCCCAGCACCAGCGTGTCCCGCCCCACTTCGACCACCGTCGCCTGCTCTGCACCCTCCACCGGCTGCGGGTCTGCCCGACCGTCGGAACGCCAGCGCCACAGCTTCCCGTTGGACCCAGACTCTGCCAGGCCGTTGGACGTTCGGAAATACAGCCACTCCCCACCAAACCAGGCCTCCACCGCTGATTGGGGGCTCAGCGGGTAGCGCCGTGGCCGATTCCAGTCCCCCTCCGGGGCCGTCCACAGCTCCGGCTTGGATCCAAGGAGCATCAGCGCGACGCCATCTGCCGAGAGGACCATACCCGTCGCTTGGACTTCGGGCCAACTTCGTACCGGAGCAAAGAGGTTTTTTTTGGTGTTATACTGGAGCAGACTCACCAGACCGCTGTCGCTCCGCGTGGCCAGCAGCCCACCCTCCTCGGAAAACTGCACCATGTCGACGGCGTCCAGGGTCTGTAGCACCTGATCCCGGCTGGCGATCCAGCTTTGTGGACCATTTTTCAACCACAGATGCCGCGAGTCGGGGGAGAAGACCACCTCCTCCACCTGATCCACGCCCACCAAGGCGTGGCGCTGCTGGCGGACCAGATCCCACAGGAATGAGCTTCCCTTTTGTAGGAGCAGGCTGCCGTCGGGAGAGATTTGACCGGGAGGAAGAATGTCGGCCCCGTGGTGCCCACTGCCACTTCAGCAGCGGATCCCCCTGGCTCAGGGTGACCATGCCCCGTTCCTGAAACCACACTTTTTGGGGCAGGTGACCCTGGCCGCGCAGGATGTCCCCGGTTTCCGTGCTCGGGTTCCAGATCCACAGGTGGTCCGCCGCACTCTGGAAGAGGATGCGGCCGGGGCCCACCCACGCCGCTTGGGGAGGGCCCTCCGGAACCTGCGCCCCGGGGCCAGTGGAAGTCCAACTTCTCCCTGACTTGTCGATGGCCAACCACCCCTGCTCCTGCGCCTCCACCGCCAGGACCTGATCCACCGCGGGGGCCCATCCCCACGGCCCCCACGCCCACAGGCGGTCGGCTGCGTCCAAAAGCAGAAAGCTCCCATCTGACAAGGGAATCCGCCGCTGCACCTGCGCCGGCTCCCCCGCCGCAGGCGGCCCGGGGGTGACGACCTGTGGAGCCTGAACCCCGTCCAGGGTCCACACCCAGTCCATCGGCGCAGCCGGCCGCTCCGCTTCCATTCCCGTTCGGTACAGGACGCGGGAAGCATCAGGCGAGAAAGACAGGTTCAGCGCAGGATCTGCGAGCTTCGTCTGGTACAGGACGCGGGAAGCATCTGGCGAGAAGGAGAGGTTTGCGGTGGGATATGCGAGATCCGCGCGAAAGGCAGGTGCCTCCAGCTCGGCAGGCCGTGCCACCCGCAGGCGCCCCTGACCGGACAGCTCATCCCAGGTGCTCACGGCCACCCACTCCCCGTCCGCGGACCAGGCCACCTCTTGCAGCGTACCCTCGGGCGGAGTCAAGACCGTCTTGCTCCAATCCTTCAGGTTTACCTTCCACAACCACCCGCTGCCACCCACCACGGCCTCGGTCCGGTCCGGGGAGGCCTCCCCCAGGGCATCGGGGGGGATATCCAGCGGCTCCGGCACCGGGGCAGAGAGCATGTCCAATGCCGCTTCTTGCCAATGTGGACCCACCTGACGCAGCTCCAGCTCGCGTAGCAGCGCCACCGCTGCGGCGGGCTTGCCACGGCGCTGCTCGGCCAGCGCCAAGCGGCGTGCATCGCGGGCCGCGAAGGAGTCTTTTTCAGCACGATCGCGCAGGCGATCTGTGTAGAGCCAGAACACGATGGCCACAATGGCCACGATCAGCGAGCCGGCACTGACCATCCGGCGCATCCGCACCACCCGCAGACCCGCCTTCAGGCTTTCCGACACCAGAAGCCGCATATCCGGCGTCACATCCTCCTCGTGCCGCTCGATCACCCGCTGCGCATAGCCGAGCTGGCGCCCATCCAGCAGCGCCCGGTGTCGCTTCCACTCCTGCACCCACTGCTCCAGCTCTACCAGCTCCATCATATGGGGGCGATCTTCCTGGATCCAGTGCCGCAGCGTAGGCCAGGCCGACAGCGCTTCGTGGGCCAATTGCAGCACCGCCACCGGCTGGCTCCGATCCCCCTCCGTCGGCAGTGCCGTCGAGAAGACGATCAACCGATCGGCAAGAAGATCAGTTATTTTTTCAAAAGCAGCCGCCCCAATCCGGTCGCGCGGCCGCAGGCGCTCCAAGGGGATCGGCACAGCGCGCCCACCGACCCCGGCGAGGCGCACCAGCACCCGGCGGGCCTCCTTCCGATCCTCCCCCGACATTCGCCCCATCAGATCCGTCGCCAGTGCGTAGAGCGCCCCTTCCACTCCCCCCATCCCGTTGAAGGCGGCCTGTGTAAGCCTGCGGCCCTCCCGGCGTTCCCACAACATCCGCATGGTCTGCGACACCAGCGTGAGGTTGGCGGGCTCATCGTGGAGATCCTCCACAATCCGGTCTGCCAGGCCCAGATCCAGCTCCAGGCCCACCCGCGAACAGGGACCTTCGATGGCCTCGCGCAGCCCCTCCTCGTCCAATTGGCGGAGGAGGACACGGTGCATTGCCCGCCCCGGATCGCTCTTCAGGTGGGCCCCCCCCGGGAGCAGCTCCAGCAGCTTGAAGACCCCCACCAGGTAGTCGGGTCGGATCAAGGCCACCACCCAAAGGGGCAGAGCCGGATCGGCCACCAGGCTCCACCAAAGTCCCAACACCCGCTGTACCGTTTCCGGAGCGCTGCGCCGAGGGAGCTGCTCCAGCTCATCCAGCACCAGTAGCAGGCGCCGCCCGGGGTTGGCCCTTGCCCACGCTGTCAGGCGCCCCGCCAGGCCCTCCCGGGTCCAGGTCTGAGCCCGAAGGTTGGTATTCGGTGCCAGCTCGCGCCCCAGCGCCTCGCGAAACACCAGATCGGGCTCGTCGTTCATCGTCGCAGTGCAAATCACCCAGCGCGGTGTTCCCGGCCCGGCCTGCTGAGTGGCCAGGGCTGGGAGCACGCTGGCCCGGACAAAGGAGCTCTTTCCCAGGCCTGCCACCCAGAGCACCCGTGGCCGGTGGCCGGCCTCCAATGCCTCCACCTTTTCCAGCGTCTCCCGGCACTCCGCACTGCGGCCAAAAAAGAAGCGCTCCCAGCCCGCCTGAAACTCGCCCGCCCCCGGATAGGGCGCAAAGGTGACCGGACGGAGATCCTGGCCTTCGGGGCGGGCATAGAGCTGAAGAGAGGCCCAATCCAGGCCCGTGCCCTCAGCCAGAAGGCGGGCACGCGCCTTGGCCATCGCCACTTCCACCGAGGCCAGGTTGACCAGTAGTTCCGGATAAAAACACGCCGAAAATGTATTCGCACCTACAATCGAGACCGGGTAGCGGAAAGCCAACACCGCCTCGATCCCGGAGCGATGGAGGGTCTGGGCGATGCTGCCCAGCACATTGCCCATGGCCCCCGTGTTCCCGCCGTCGCAGGCACAGAGCACCACCATGCGAAGATGATCCGCGTGGGGAGCCAAAAGATCCCGCAACCGTCCCGCGTCCACCACCACCGGCACCCGATCGGGCCCATACAGGCTGATGCCGAAGGTCTTGCCCTCCTCTGCGCCGTGGCAAAGGAGGTGCAGCACGGAAACCGGGCGTTCATCATCATCCATCGCCTGCTGAAGCGCCGCCACCGACGCATCGCGGAGCATGTCCTTCTCCGGGATCCAGCGCATTCCCGACGCCTGACAGGCCGAAGCCACCGCTGCCCCCTGCACCGCCGGGGCCCGGCCCAGCGCCCCCCCCGCATCACACCAGGCAAAGAGCACCCGGCCCGCACGCTGCGGCGTCGGCTGCACCGTGCGCGTATCCGGCCAGCAATAGCGTAGGGTAAAACTGGGAAGTGTCCCCAGGCGGCGCCCGCCCTCCCCCAGAGCGATCAGCTCCCAGGGCAGCGCATAGATCTCGGCGGCGCGGGAGCGGAGGAGGAGGTCCACCGGCGTGCCCGCGTCGGCCGCCTCCAGGACCTGCTCCTCGCGTTGGTTCCAGTAGGTGTGCTTCAGGAGTCCCCGAAGCCACTCCCCCATCGCCTGCACCTCGCTGGCGTCGGCCTTCATCAGGCGAAGGTCCTCAAGCTGTGCCTTCAACGCTTCGGTCCAGCGAATCTGCACTTCCTGGTAGTCACCCTGCTCCGCACGCAGCAGGTAGCGCACCTCCAGCTCGCCGGCCCCCACTGCATAGGGGTTCTCCGAGTCCGAGGTGCGCACGAACTCCAGCTCTATTTTCAGGGCCTTCAACGCAACCTCCCTTCGACCAGGCTCACCCCGCGCGCAAAGGCCACCGACGCAAAGCCGTGGGCCACAATCGCCTGTGGTGGGGGAATCTCGCGGGTGTAGTAGGTCCAGCAGTAGCGGCTGGTACCCCAATATTCAAGGAATATCCCGAGAAAACTGCCTGCAACGAACAGAAGCATGTCCGAGCGGGGATCACGCGCCGTCAAGAGCACCCCCACCATCCCCACCATCGCCAGGCGGGTAGCATTCATGTCCCAGGTCGGCTGCACGAAGATCGACATCCAAACAACAAATGTTGGCAGGAGTAGCCCCCAGAGGGGCCAGGCGCCCCGTTGTGGCCAGATCGCGTCCAGAACCTGCGCCATCCGGTCGATGGCCAGGGCCGCCACCGGCCAGGCGGGCAGAATCCAGAGCGGTGGACGTTCCACGGTAAAGTAGGTCCAAAGCTCGGTTACCGTCCCCCAGGCTTCAATGCAGAGCCCCCCCACAAAGCCCACCCCCACGCGGATCAGGTCCCGACGTGGCTGGATGTTCCAGCAGAGCACCGCCGTCATAAAGGCCCAGATCCCCACCAGAAGCCAGTCCATGCCCCGGCTGATATCGATGTACTGGTTCCAGATCAGGGCCACGGCGGTGTAGACCGCCCCCAGGATCCCCAGGGCCACCAGGCTGGAGCCACGATAGCCGCTGCGCACAAGCTGCCACATTATTGGTGTTTATCGCGCCGACAGATACGGGGCCGCTCAGTCCGAGCCCTGCGTCAGAAGGTAGCCCTCCCCCCGGATCGAGCGGATGGTCAGCTCGGATAGACCGGCTTCGCGGAGCTTTTTCCGAAGGCGAGATACATGAATGTCGATGCCGCGGTCCAGACCATCGTAGGCCACCCCCCGAGCGGCGCGGGAGAGCGCATCCCGACTGACCACCGTGGTGGCATGGCCGGCCAGCTCCCAGGCGATCTCGAACTCGGTTTCTGTAGTAGAGACTACATTCCCGTTCACCTTCAGGATGCGGCTTGCCCGGTCGATGGACAGCGCACCCACCACCAGGGCCGCCCCCTCCGGCACCACCGGGTCATTTCGTCGCAAAAGCGCCCGAATACGCGCCAAGAGAATGCGGGGATTACAGGGCTTCATCACATAGTCATCTGCCCCCGCCTCCAGCGCCGCCACCTGATCCACCTCTTCCCACACCGCCGTCAGCATCAGGATGGGCCCCGCATAAGAGCGGCGGGCCCGCTGGCAGATCTCCAAGCCGCCCATCCCCGGCAGCAACTGGTCGAGGATCACCAGATCCGGTCGTGCCTCCAGGATTTTTGGGAGAGCCCGGTCCCCCGGCTCTCCCAGCTCACGGTGTAGCCATTCTGGCCCAGGTAGCTGCAGAGCAGCTCCCCCAGGCGCTGATCATCCTCCACCAACATCAGGCTACGAGACATGGGGCCTCAAGGGTTCAGCGCCTCTACTACCTCGGAACGGCGGCTCACTCCATGCGCTTTCAGGGCCGCAATCGCCTCGGTCCAGGTGGCCTCGTCGGTCAGGCCGGAAAAGCCCTCTTGCTCGCCCTCTTCCCCGAAGAGTGCAGGCTGCACCAGGGCCGCCAGCGTGTCGATGCGGGCCTCATAGGCCTCTTGCGCATAGGCACCCTCCACGGCCAACGCCAGTTGATCCTCGTAGAAGGCGGCATAGACTGGATCATCAAGAAGGCGACGGATCAGCGGCCAGGCATCGGTCACACTGTCCTGCATCACGTCGGTCTCGCCCATCATGCTGTTGGCCTGCGAGAGGTTGTGATCCCAGGGGATCCACTGGAAGCGGCCATCGTCGCCCTCCACACTGTAGAGGTAGTAGTTGTGGGCCATCAGACCATAGGCATCCCAGTTTTCAAGCGCACTATTCACCGCCAGCCAGCGAAGGAAGGCCTCCACGTCGATCTGTGACTCCAGCTCCGCCCGCCAGGTGGCCGCGTCGTTGTCCGTGTCGGCCAACGTCGCTTGCAAAGCGATGATATCCGACCAGTCTGCCTCGTCTTCGTTGTTCTTTTTCTCGAAGCTCGCCTCGTCGAAACAGGCGAACGATGCGCAGGTCCCGTCCGGTTTGTACATGTTCCCGTCGTCCTCGCCGAAGACCCGATCCATCATCGCATCCGAAGGATCTTCGGCAAAGGTGTAGAGGCCCCAATATGCAGGTCCATCGCCGGTATCCACGTACACTTTCCAGAAGGAGTTCTGTGCGGCAGGCACCCCGCGATCGTCCAGGATCTCCGACGCCAGCACGTCGCGGAGGACGGTATCGTCCATCACGTTCGAGCCCGCGCTCAGCTCCTTGAAGCCGAAGAATTTTTGGTCTTCCAGCTCTGGGTATACATCCTCGTAGTAGTCAAAGTTCAGGCGGAAGGGGAGTTTTCCGATTCCTGCACTCCAGCTCTGGGAGAGGGTGGAGTTGCCCTTGAAGCGCATGCCCACCCCACACCAGGACTGAGCGTCCACCGAAACCGTCGCCTCCACATAAGAAGGATCATCCGCCAGAAGCTCCAGGCCTCCGCCCTCCCCGCCACCGCCACCCCCACCGCCGGGTGCCCCCTCCGGCAAGCAGACCAGGGAACCATCGGTCCAGGTCGAGCAGGTCCCCGCCAGCTCTTGGGGACCGGCCTGCACCGAGCAGGCAGCTCCCTCCAGAAGACCCTCACAGGCCACCGCCATCGCCTCCAGGACATCCGCCGGAGGCTCACCCTGCTGACCACCGCCTCCCTGAAGGCCCCCGCCCGCCCCGAAGGCCGTACCGGTCAGCTCTTCCATCTCCGCGTACATCGCTGCATAGTCTGAAGCCGCGATCTGGATGTCCACGCGTTGAACACGGGAGCGATCGAAGACCGCAGCGTAGTCCGGGTCCTGATCGGCGGGTGCCGAGCAGGTCACCTGATCCATGACTTTTTCGGAAACCGAGGGAGCGGAGCAGGCCAGAAGAAGCAGGAACATCGGAACCTCCGTACATTCCTGAATTAGCCTGCCCTCCCCGGGACAACCGTTGCCGTGGCGCAGCGATTTGTTGAGAAAGGTAGCGTCAGCCGGTGGGGAGGCGGCGGCTTTTGAAGGCGGGCCGACTCGGACGGAGCGTCGGCACCCGAGGGCCGATCGACGGCGGCTCTACCGCGGGCCGATCCAGATAGACGATACGTTCAATCACCGCTTCTCCCACCACCAAAGCCGATGCCGTAGGCGAGCGGGTCAGGACGCTGCTGCGAAGGATCACCTCCCCCCCAAAGGCCGGAACCGCCCACCAGGGCAGATCCACCCCATCGCGCGCCGCCCCACAGTGAAGGTCCCCCGACACCACCTGCACCTGGCCGGCCCCGTCCGCCTTCCAGCGCAGGCGGAGGCCCCCATCGGGACGGCGCTCCACCGTCTCCACCTCGGGAGCGGCCCCAAAACGGAGGGCCCCCGCCACTTTCTGGCTTCCGGTCAGATCTCCCTCCAGCCAGGCCGGATCGGGCCCCCGTGGCGCACCCGGAAGACCATAGCGCCCCGCCCCCTCATCCCACGCCAGGGTGTACGGCTCGCCGATGGTCACAACAGGAGGTTGAGAGAGCGCTTCCCCGCGCGGACGCGTCGGAAGGCGAATGCAATCACCCGGCGACGGATCCGGAGGACGGGCCACATCCGCGCTGCCCACCCAGGCTTGAAGATCCAGGCCCTGAGTGCCCAAACCGTCGTGACGGATGGTGGCTTGCAAATGCAGGAGCTTCGCGGGGGAGGGGAGTGCCCCCGTCGCCTCTGAGGAAGCAGGTCCGCAGGCCAGGAGCAGCAGCAGCATCGCACCTCCTTCTTCTTCTATCGCCTCCGGAGAGGGCAGCGGCAAGGGGCATGTCAGGACGACGACAGAAGCGCACAGATCGCGACATGACAGCGCTTTGATGAGGGAGCGCTTGACCCTCTCCAGATTTGGCCATAAAGAATGAATGAGGCTTCATTCAGTGGCCGCCGCAGCAGCGGTGGGCCCTTTCCCTCCCGAGGTTCCAGATGAGCGCGACTGAATACACCGTAGACCTCCGTGACATCCGTTTTGTCCTGTTTGAGCAGCTCAAAGTACAGGAGCAGTTGAAGGTGGTTCCGCGCTATGCGGACTTTGACCTGGACACCTACAATACCATGCTGGATGCCGCCTACGATGTTGCGCGGAAGCACCTTGCTTCCTGTAACAAAATCGGCGACCGCGTCGGCTGCAAGCTGGACAGCGACGGCAACGTCACCACCCCCCCTGGCTTCAAAGAAGCCTACGCCGCCCTGGCCGAAGCCGGACTGCTGTCCTCCGCCTTCCCCCAGGAGCTGGGCGGGCTCGGGCTGCCGCACGCGGTGGACGCCGCCATCCACGAGATGCTGACCGGCGCCAACACCGCCTTCTCCATCTACAGCGGGCTGACCCGGGCCGCCGCCAACCTGCTGGCCACCCACTACACCCCTGAGTGGCTGAAGGACATCGTCATCCCCAAGATGATCTCCGGCGAGTGGTCTGGCACCATGTGTCTGACCGAGGCCGGCGCCGGCTCGGCCGTTGGCGACAACCGCTGCCGCGCGCTGCCCACCGGAGAAGCCGGGGTCTACGAGCTCACCGGCGAAAAAGTGTTCATCTCCGGTGGCGACAACAACTTCGCCTCCAACATTCTGCATCTGGTGCTCGCCCGCACCCCCGAAGCCCCCAACGGCACCGCAGGACTGTCGATCTTCCTGGTTCCCAAGTACCACTTTGACAAGGAAGGCAACCTGGGCGAGCGGAACGACGCGAAGGTCGTCGGCATCGAGCACAAGATGGGCATCAACGGCTCCGCCACCTGCACCATCGCACTGGGCGCCAACGGTCCCTGCAAAGGCTACCTGCTCGGAAAGGAGCGGGAAGGCATGAAGATCATGTTCCACATGATGAACGAAGCCCGCATCGGCGTCGGCGTGCAGTCCGTGGCCCTCGCCTCGGCCGCCCATCGCAACGCCGTTTCCTACGCCAAGGACCGGATCCAGGGCCAGTCCATCGAGCGTTTTGCGGACGGCGACGCCCCTCGCGTCAGTATCAACCAGCACCCCGATGTACGGCGGAACCTGCTGTTCCAGAAGGCGCACATCGACACCATGCGGTCGCTGATTTACACCGTCGCCAACCGACTGGACCGCGCCACTTTTGGTGCAGAAGAAGAGCGGGAGTACCTGCTGGGCCTGGTCGAGCTGATGACCCCCATCGTGAAGTCGCACTGCTCGGACGTCGGCTTTGACGTGGTTTCCGCCGCACTTCAGACCTTTGGCGGCTACGGCTACATCGGCGAGTACCCGGTAGAGCAGCACCTGCGCGACCAGCGCATCTCTGCCATCTACGAAGGCACCAACGGCATCCAGGCCATGGACCTGTTGGGCCGGAAGATGCGGAAGGGAAGTGGCGTGCTGTTTATGACCTGGCTCAACGAGTGTAACGAAGAGCTGGAGACCGCACGCAGCAGCGGCGCCTTCAACGAAGAAGTAGCACTGCTTGAAAAAGCCCGCGACCAGCTTGGACAAACCGCCATGCACCTCGGCGGGCTTGGCATGCAGGGCAACCTGAAGGGCGCCATGGTTCACGCCTCGCCCTTCCTCACCATGTTTGGCACCGTGGTGTTGGGCCTGCACGCCCTGTGGCAGGCGCGCATCGCGCACGAAGCCCTCAACAACGGCGCCAGCGGCGAGGACGTCAAGTTCTACCGCGGGAAGCTGGCGAATGTGCGCTTCTACTGCAAGACCATCCTGCCCCGGGCCACCTCGCTGTCCAAGTCCATCCAGAGCGGCGACGAGTCCCCCCTCGAAGACGGCCTGTTCGACTAAGCCCCTTCAAGCTGGATAGAGTTGGCGTGACTCTGATCAGAGTCACGCTTTTTCTTTTTGGGGGGATTCGGCAGAAGATCGTCGGACATCCACGCAAGCCCCGCGCGGCGCGACGCCGCGAGGGGCCTTGTGGGGACAAAGGGGTTAGGGCGCGGCACCATTCGGAAAGCCCATGACCGCGCTCCTGATGATGCTTGCCTGTCCCCACGGAGGACCCGGCGGCCCGGCCAGCCCCGAAGAGCTGCTTGCCCGCGCCGGCACCCCCGCCCCCGAGGGCGCCGTAGCCAGCCGGTTTGACATGAACGTGTCCACCCCCACCACGCGCGGCCCCGCCAGCGGCACCCTGCTGGTGGACCCACCGGACCGGTTCTACCTGGAGATTCGCCCCCCTGTTGGCGGCCCCGCGCTCGTGGCTGCCTGCGACGGCACCGTCGTCAGCGCATGGATGGCCGGAGCGCAAAAATTCTACAGCCACCCGGCCGCCGAGGAAGGACTGCGTGGCCTCACCCGGGGCGCCGTCGGCCTTGAAGCCATCGTGGCCCTGCTGACCGGGCGCATCCCCCCCCTCGGAGCCCCTCAGAGCCTGCTGAGTGGCCCCGCCACCATCGACGCCGAGTGGGCCGGCCCTGGCGGCACCCGATTGAAAGCGGGCATCGACCCTGCCAAAGGCCGCCTGGTGCGGATGGTGGGCCTGGACGGCACCGGAGCGCTGGCGATGCAGGCCGCCCTGCTACCCGGGCCCATCTACCCCCTGGCCATGAACGTCGAGATCCCCCGGCTCCAGGCCACCGTCGAGATTGAATTTGGACCGTGGAAGGCGGCGGATGTACCGGATGAACGGTACCGGCTGACCGCTCCTCCAGGCGTGCAGGTTCTGGATCTCTCTACCCTGGGGGCCTCAGCCGCCTCCGAATCGGGAGATGCTTCTCCTTTGGAAGTTACTTCTCCTTTGGAAGTAACTTCTCCTTCGGAAGCTCCGGGCGAAGCGGGGGCTGCGCCGCAGCCTTAGGGGGCGTGTTCCCGGGGCGGGGCGTGTTCCCGGGGCGGGGCGTGTTCCCGGCGCGGGGCGTTGCTTGCAGCCAAGGCTGCGGGTGTTTTTGGCGGAGTCCCTCCGTGCGGGCGAAGGGAGGGCCTTCTGCCCTCCCTTAGACCCACCCGATTTAGGGACCTTCCAGGCCCCTAAAAACCCCGGCCAGGGGAGGGGCTGTGAAACGACGGAACCGCGGTGGTGGTTTTTGTGGCGTTGGGGTGGGTCGTTTCAGAGCCCCTCCCTGGACCCACCCGTTGGGGAAGGGGAAAAGGCGGGAAAGGCGAAATGCAAAAGGCGGAGTGGTTTTTGGAGGTGTTGGTGAAGGGGGTGGGATCTCAGTTTCGGCCCAGCACCAGATCGATACCCTGCAGCACCAAATCCAACTTCGCGGTGGAGAGTCTTGATACTCGTTCTACCAGAAGTCCACGATCCAGGGATACAAGTTGGGACACATTTGCGACGGAGTCTTTGGGTAGTCCTGAATCTTTCGGCTTCAGCAGGAGGTTTCCCGGCGCTCCGGCCCACGTCAGGTTGCTCGTCAGGGGTACACAGACGACGGTTCCGATAGCCGAGCGGTTGAAGGCGTCTCCTTGCACCACCAGGACGGGGCGTCGGTAGCCCGGACCAGAGCCTACCGGCTCGCCGAGGTCTGCCCACCAGACTTCACCTTGGGCCATGGTGGCTACCACTCTGAGCGCTCCAGAACGCGGCGGGAGGCTCGATCGAATTCTGGGCTCAGGCCAGAATCCAGCTCCGCACAGACGGCATCCAGGCGGGCTGTGACATGGTCCTGATCGTGGCGCAGCAGGTATTCTCGAAGCGCGCGCGAATACAGCTCGCTGCGAGAAAGCTGCACCCGCTCCGCATAGGCCTGAGCCGTCGCGAAGAGGTCATCGGGAAGGGAGATGGCGGTTTTCATACCAGAAGTATAACCACAGGTCCCTTGAAGTGACCACCGGCCACCGGTTTCTCCTCTCGCTGCGGTACTGAATGAACCCTCATTCACCAGCGTCCCCGCCCGAAGCCCCCCCCGCCCGAAGACCCCCCGCCCCACCCCACCCTCACCATTTTTAGCGTATGCCCCCCCGCCTTTCTTCCCCTCCCATCGCCAATACAAACAAAACCACAAACGACGTCTCGCCCCCCAAAACCCACCCCCCCAAAAAAACTCCCCTGCATTTACCTGGGAGAGTCCAGAGAGGGGCTCTGAAACGACCCACCCCAACGCCCCCACCTCCCTCAACGCGGTTTCGTCGTTTCACAGCCCCTCCTCTGGCCGGGGTTGGTAGGGGACGGAGTCCCTTACCTCGGGAGAGTGCAGAGAGGGCGGAAAGCCC
>JBEIQS010000234.1:0-8694 GCA_040376425.1 Alphaproteobacteria bacterium
AGATCGCCGTCCCCATCGCGGGTGATCACACTGTAGAACCTACCCTTTGCCAGCATGGGCTGCTGCCCGCCCCGGTTGGGCTCCCCACGCAGGCGGACATTTCCGGCCAGCGCGAGGTTCACCACATCGCCATCGATGCTGAGATCGGTCGAGAATACGGCCGTGATCTCCTCCTCAAAGCTCAGGCTGTGCTCCTCTTCCCAGACCACCGCCCCGGTGCTGTCCAGCATGGTGATTTCGGCGCCGATGAAGCCGCCCTCAAAGCCGGTATTCCAGCGATACTGCGTGGCGGTGAGATCATAGCCACCTTCGGTGTTGGCTACAAAATTCACACAGGTTCCTTCTACACAAAGGGGGCCTCCTTCAAAGTCCGCCAGCGTCAGCACATCGCGGGCCGTCTCCTCGCTGCTCGACCCGCGCGACGAAATGGCGCCCTCGGACCAGCGGAGCTGATCGTACACCCGCACCGGGCGACCGCCGATGTTCAGCCGAAAGCCTGCGGGGTCCACCATGTCAAACAGCTCGTTGGCTTCAGAAGAAGTGGGGGCGTTCCGTGCGGCCTTTCGCTGGTAGCTTTCCACCGGAATAACAAAGATCTCGCCCGTGCTCAGCTCCACCTCGGCATCCACCGGCAAGGCACTGCCGGTGGTCCAGCCCTCCGAAAACACCGTCAACGCGGTCACACCATCCCGGGTGGTGAAGCCCACACCGGTCAGCGGGTCCTCGTCGATGCTCTGCACGCTGATCCCGGCGCCGCCGTCCAGCCAGGGGGCGCGCATGCTGCTGCGCAGCCGGTAGCGTTCGTTCGACTCGGTCTTGTACAGGTTGGCCACGGAGATCGCCTCGCCGACGTGCCGCAGCCGGAGGTCCGCCCCCCACACCGCCCCGATGGCATCGAAGCCGACTTCAACGGTCTCTTCCAACGAAAGGTAGCTCCACTCCGTGCAGGTGTTGCTCCGGTCATAGACCCCCACGCAGGTCGCAAGCTCCTCGCTCACGGTCACCGAGGCGTAGGCGACGTTGTACAGGTCGGCCCCGACCAGATCGATGCTCAGGCTGATGCCAAGTCCGCGCAGATCGCCGCCGATCACGTCTACATCCACCTCCTCCACTTCGGCCGTGCAGCCCACCCGGCTGTTGCAGTCGCCACCGCTGTGGGCGCTGACCGGGCTGAAGCCCGTCCAGCTATACTCCCGGGCGGTCCTGGTCAGACGACCTGTAAATCGCTTGAGTTCCATGCTGTTAGAATCCAACAGCACCAGCTCCACCGTCCCGGTGTCGCCACGCAGGGTGGGCAGGTCCACAGCCCCGTGCAGCCAGGCATCCAGCTCGGTCAGCTCCACCTCTTCTTCTCCAGCCTCGCTGCTCACTTCCGCCGTCACCGTGGTCACGTCGCTGGGTACGGTGAGCAGCAGGCCATCGGGAACGATGTCGATCCGGGTGGTGGTGTTGTGGCGGTTGTTGCGGTAGTGGGCCGCGCGGCCGCGCACGATGTGGCCGGTGGCGAAGCGATCGGTGAAGAAGTGGGCGGATTCACCGCGGTTGGCGAAGGCAGGATCAAGGAGGAGAATCAGCAGAGGAGAGGAAAGGAGCATCGACATAGACCCGAGGTTGGGGCCTCACGGTAGCCTGCGCCCGCCTCATCGTGTCCTCTCAGCGATCTCTCAGCCTGCCGCTCGGGGTGATAGAGAAGGCCGATGCGTGCCATGGTCCGCTTCCGCCTTCCCGAGGGGGGTACCGCCGAGCTGGGCCCGGGGGACCTGATCGGGCGCCTGTGGTCGGCCGCCCTGTCCATTCCGGATCCCCGGATTTCGGAGGCCCACGCGATGATCAGCCTTCGCGGAGAGGAGCTGAAGCTCTTGGCGTTGCGGGGGCGCTTTGCGGTGGACGGCCGTAGCCAGAGCGGCATTGTCCTGGAGGCCGGACAACGGATCACTCTTGCCGACGGTCTGGACGTTCTGGTGGAGGAAGTGGTTCTTCCTGCGGCCGTTTTTGCCCTCGAAGGTGATGGTCTGCCGCGCGTGGTGGTGGCCGGCCCCTGCAGCCTCCTCACCCGGCCCCGGCCCGAGCTGGTGCCGCGCCTGGTGCCCGAGGCGCGGGCCTGGCTGTGGAGTGATGGAGAGGTCTGGTGTCTGTCGATCGGCGGTCAACGTCGGCAGATAATGCCGGGAGATCAATGGGAGTTGGATGGGTTGCGCTTCCGGGCGCTGGGCCTGAAGCTGGGTCACGCCGGGCGCACCGCCACCCGCCTGGAGGGTGCGGTGGCGCGTCCGCTGCGGATCGTCGCCCGCTTTGACACCGTGCACCTGTATCCGCATGGGGGCGAGCCGCTTGCGCTCAACGGGCTCGCGGCACGTATCATCAGCGAAGTAGTGAGCTTTGATGGGCCGGTTCCGTGGGAGGTGCTGGCCCGCGAGCTCTGGCCCTCTGAAGATGACTCTCATGTGCTGAGACATAAACTGGATGTGAACCTCTCCCGGCTCCGGGCCAGACTCCGGGAGGCCGGCCTACGCGGCGATCTGGTGCGCTCCGATGGCTTCGGGCATGTGGAGCTGTTTTTGTACGATGGGGACGAGGTGGAGGATCGGACGTGAGCGGCGACGACAGCCTGCCCGATCCAAGTAGTCCCGGCGTCGATCCTGATGAAGTGAAAGAGGAGCTCCGCTACGAGCGGCTGGGGCTGCTGGGCCAGGGTGGCATGGGCCGCGTCTACATGGTGCGCGACGCGCGGCTACGACGACAGGTGGCCCTTAAGGTTGCTGCAACACCCGCTTTGGCCGGACGCCTCGCGCGGGAAGCCTGGATCACCGCACAGCTTGAGCACCCGGGCATTGTGGCGGTCTACGATGCGGGAAACCGGGATGGCCAGACCTGGTATACCATGCGGTTGATCCGTGGGAAAACCCTCTCCGAGCGGATCAGCGCCTGCCGTGATCTGGGGGAACGTCTGGCGTTGCTGCCCCATTTTCTTGCCGCCTGCCAGGCCGTTGCCTACGCACACGCAAAGGGCATTCTCCATCGGGATTTAAAGCCGGTAAATATCATGGTGGGGGAGTTCGGGGAAACCCAGGTGGCGGACTGGGGACTGGCACGGCCCACCGATCAGGCCAGACCAGACTGGCGCGCGATTTTACAGGGCGGGGAGGAGGATTTTTCAGGAGGAGGTACGCCCCGCTACATGAGCCCAGAGGCGACGGCGGGCGGTGCGCTGGGCCCCCCCTCGGATGTCTATGCGCTGGGGGTCAGCCTTCAGGAGCTTTTGGACGGAGAGGCCACGGACAACCGGCAGATCTCCGCTCTCCCACCGGAGCTGGCTGCGATCACCCGCCGCTGCCGACAGGTCGACCCCGAGAAGCGCTACCCCAGCGCCATCGAATTGGCCGCCGATCTGGAGCGATGGCTGTCCGGGCGCCGGGTGTTGGCTCACGACTACCAGCCATTGGAGCTGTTGGGGCGGCTGGTCTCGGCCTGGCGGGGGCCGCTGGTGGTGGCGGGCTTGGCGCTGGTGTTCCTCGCCACCGGCGCCGTGGTAGCCGCTCAGAGAACTGCACAAGAGCGTGCGGTGGCACAGGCAAATCTGGCATTGGCCTTGACACAGCAAGGGCTGACCGCGCTGGGCGATGGGCGCCTTCCGGAGGCCAATGTCCTGGCCGCGCACGCCCTGCTCTACGGTCCCTCCCCCTCGGCCCGCGGGTTGTTGGCGGGTACCGGGCCGGCCAATGCCTCGCTGGTGCAGCGCACGTTACTGCCCTCCGCCTGCCAACACCGCGCGGTGCTGTCGCCGGATGGCCAGGCGCTGGCCTGCTATGGCGAGGGGAAAGTGGAAGTCTGGCGCCTGGATCCCATGGAGAGGCTCTCTTCGGTTGCGGTGCAGACGGTGGAAGTGCCCGCCTGGGTTGGCAAGCGCCTTCTGGTTGCGACGCCAGAGGAGATGTTGTGGCTGGAGGGGGACCGGGTGATCCCGACCGGAGAGCACAACGGGTGGCCGCTGAGCCTCGGGGAGAGTTCATTTGTGTTAGAAGGGCCGCGTGTGATGGTTTTGCGTCCCGATGAAGCGCCGCTCTCCTTTGAAACCTGCATGGCGCCCCGGGCGACCACCGTGGCCAATGCGGATGGGCTGCTCGTGGGCTGCCTGGATGGAAACCTTCGGCGCTATGACCCGCAGGGAACGATGGTTTTTTCGATGCCGCTCGGAGAGCGGCCGCCCTGGTCGCTGCTGCAGTGGTGGGGACAGGAGCTGCTGGTGGGGCGGCTGGATGGCGCGGTGCAGCGGCTCCGACTTCCCGAGGCGAGCTGGAGCACCCCGCTGCCCGGAAATGCGGGGAGTATCCAGGGGATGCAGCCGATACCAGGCACCACGTTGGTGGCTGTTCTGGGCGAGAGTGGGGGGCCGCGCTTGTGGAGTACCGAGGCGGAGGTCTGGGTGGGCTCCCTGCCGGGGGGGGCCAGCCGGATGGGCCCCGGACAGCGGCCGGGCGAGCTTCTGCTGATCGGCCAGACCTTGGATCGCTGGAGCATCGTGCCGAAGCCGCGCCCGGCGATGCTGCATTTGGAGGTGGGGATTTCGCAGGTGACGGTCTCCCCCTCTGGCGAGGCCGTCGCGATCGCACTGGGCAACGGTACGGTGGTGGAACGTCGTGTTGCAGATGGGTTGGAGCTGCGGCGTTGGTCGTGGACGGACATGGTGGTCAAGTGTGTGGCCTATGGGCCGGAAGGGACCTTGTTGGCCTCGGCCATCGGGGGGCCGGTGCAGCGGCTGGGCCCGGGCCCCGAGGTGGGGGAGGCAGGGCTGAGCACAGCGCTACGGCGCTGCGGGAGCCTCGCGGGGGGGCGCGTCTGGATGCTCGGCTATGGGGATCAGGTGGTTTTGCGGGATGCCCGCGGGTCTCTGAGGCAGGAGGCTCTGGGACCGGGCCCGGTGGACGGCGCCAGCAGCCCCAGCGGTACTACGGCGGTTCTGCTGGATAGCGAAGGAAAAATCTATGTTCTCGACGGGGAGCAGTGGAAGGCTCAGCCGCCAATGCCGGAAGCCACGGCCGTGGCCGTCGGCGACGGAGGGAGGCCATTGGTGGTCGCCCGGCGTCGGGAGCTGTGTATCGACGACCGCTGTGTAAAGGTGGAGGGAGAGATTGTGGATATTGCCTTTTCTCCGCCCTATGTGGCCGTCGCAACAGTGGCAGGCGAGATCTGGCTGCTGGACGGAGAGAGTGGGGAGACGCGGGCCCTGCTTCGGGGGCATCGGGGGCGGGTCAGCTCGGTGGTCTTCGGGCCGGGGGCGCGGTGGTTGGCGAGCGGAAGCTGGGACCAGAGCTTGAGGATCTGGGATCTGGAGGATCTGGATCGTCCGGCGCCCGAGCTGGTGGCACGTGGGCGGGAGAACTGGGGCTTGGAGTTGGAGGATGTGTTGAGAGGGGGGCCATGATGGCGGGCGCGGGGGGAAGCCGCTACAAAGGGGGGATGCGCCTGCGTGCTGTCCTCGCCCTCTTTCTGATCCTCGGCCTCGCCTGCGGTCCCACCCACCGGCAGAGCTCCCGGATCGAGGCCAAGCTGGATCAGGCGAATGTGAAGCTGGACCAACTGATAGAGGGGCAGGCGGAGTTGATTGAGGCCACCCGTCGTCAGGGAAGTGGAGAGATCACCCTGTTTTTTCCCTGGGAGACAGCCATCCTGATGCCTGAGCAGCGCCAGCGGCTGGTCGACTTCCTGGACCGGCTGGCCTTTGAAGCGCGCGGCCGACCGCTCCTGCTGGTGGCAGTGGGTATAGCACCAGATTGGGGCGGAAGCTCCTGGCAGAAGACACTTTCCGAGCAGCGGGCCAACGCGGTGCGGCCCTGGGTGGCACGCCTGCTGGTGAACACCCCACATCGGTGGCTGGCACACTATGGCGCTGGGAACGGCGGGGTGGCGAAGGGGGCGGGTTTTTGGCGTCAGGTGCGCCTGATCGCGGTGTATGACGAGGCTTTTTTGCCGGAGTTGCCTGCGCGTACCGGAGGGTGATCCAAGGCCGTGCGCGGCCGTGGCGCCCCGTTATGCTCCCGCGATGCTGCTGCTTCTCGCCTGCACCACCTCGCCCGACTCCCCTCCCCCCCAAAAGACGGAGGATTCGGACCGTCCCCTGCCCCTCTGCCCGCAGCCGGTGCTGCCGGCTGCCGCGCGTCCCGGGGACGTGGTGGAGGTGGCATTCTCCGTGGATCCTGCGTTCCCGGCCGATGTTTCGGTCAGCGCGGGCACCTGGACTCCAAGCCCCTCCGGTGGAAGTTGGTCTATCCCCTTGGATATCGCCACCCACCTGCCGGAAAGGCACCAGCTCGGCCTGCAGGTGGCGGGCTGCACCGAGGTGGTGGCCGATCTGGAGGTCCGGTGGGAAGAGGTCGATCGGGTCGTGGTGATCTACAATCCCGCCGTCGTCGGCAGCGAGGGGGTGGCGATGGCCTACGCTGAGGCCCATGCGCTGCCGGAAGGGCGGATCTGCGCGGTGAGCGCCGGCAGTGATACAGAGATTTCTTCCTCTGAGTACCTTGATTTTTATGATACAGTATCAGAATGTATCACGGTGGCCGGTCCGCAGATCCACTACCTTGTTCCGGTGTACGGGGTGCCCTACAAGGTGGGTGGGAAGATCGCGGACATCACCGGCAGCGGCTCCCTCGCCACGGTAAGCCTGGACGCGGTGTTGGCGCTGGGCAGTCGCGGCCGGGACGCAGAAGAAGCCATGTACAACCCGCTCTATCAGGAGGGCGACAGCATGGCCGGAAGCTACGCTCCCTATGTGCCCTTCGGCGAGCTGCGCGAAAACATGCGGAACCCCTACTTTCTGGTCAGTCGCATCGACGGCGCCGATGCCGACGCGGCGCTGGCTTTGTTGCAACGCAGCATAGATGCGCAGGGCATGGCGGAGGCCGGCCTGCTGGTGGGAAATGTGTATGTCGACGGGCGCTTCGGCGATGTGCCGCCTGCTTCTGATGAATTCGGCAGCTACGAGTCCGGGGAGTGGAACATGTGGGGCACGCGGACGCTCTGGGAGGACCACGGTGGCTACCCGGTGATCTGGGACGGCCATGCGGAGGAATTCGGCACCACCCCGGCGCCCACCTCCTGTCCGGATGCCCTGTTTTATGCGGGCTGGTACAGCTACTACAACTACAACGACGCCTTTGTGTGGGCTCCGGGCGCAATTGGGGGGCACCTGGACTCCTGCTCGGCCTGCGATCTGCGCGGGGGTACTTGGTCCGCGGAAGCCCTGAAACGTGGGATTACCGCGACCTTTGGCGCGGTGAACGAGCCCTACGTTGCGGGCATGCCGGAGTACGACCAGTTCTTTCTCTACCTCAGCGAGGGCGCCACCTTCGGCGAAGCCGCCTACGAGAGCACCCGGTTGAGCCTGTGGATGATGGTTTTTGTGGGAGATCCGCTCTATCGGCCCTTCCCATAGGAAGTGGCCTGTCAGACGCTGTCTCGGCGCGTACCGAAAGGTAAGGGCGGGGTCGCCAATCGGAGGAGGTGGTGTCGCTACCGATGTACCCCTGCCCCGGAGCACCCATGCTGTCCCTGGTCCTTTTTGCAGCCGCTGCCCCCGAGTTCTTGGAGCCGGAAACGCTCGACATGGAGGCGCCCGAGGTCCGGGATCGCGAGGGGGATCCGGTGGTGGGCGGCGCCGACACCGCGGCGAGCCGGTGGCCGGGCGTCGCGGCGGTCTTCCTTGGTCGAGAGGTCGGCTGCACCGGCACCCTGATTGCCCCCCGGGTGGTCCTCACCGCAGCCCACTGCGCGGCTGACATCACCGGCGTTGCCCTCGGGGCCAGTGACCTGGGCGGACTGCGGGCCGAGTACCGGGCGTTGCGGGTGGTCAGCCATCCACGCTGGGCGCGGACCTACGACGTCGCCCTGGTCATCCTGGACCGGGATGCGACTGAAGAACCCGCGGTGATCGCGCAGGATTGCGTAACCGAGGAGGCCGTGCAGGCGGGGGCCCCTGTGGACATCGTCGGCTATGGCGCGGTGGACAAGTGGGGAAATCAGTATTTGGGCCAGCTCCAGGCGGGACGCACCTCGATCATCGATCCCGAATGCACGGCGCTGGAGCGGGGCTGTGCGGAAGAAGTATCGCCCGGAGGTGAGCTCTCGGCGGGAGGTGGAGGGGTGGATGCCTGTTTTGGGGACTCCGGAGGGCCGATCTACGTGCAGCGGCAGGGGCGGCGATACCTGGCCGGAGTGACCTCGCGAGCCTTTGACGATGCGCGACTTCCCTGCTCGGAAGGTGGGATCTACGTCCGGGCCGATGCGGTGATCGACTGGATCGAGGCGGAAGCCGGCATCGATCTGCCCGCGCCGGTATGTACGGAGGCGGCACAGGAGGAGGAGCCCGCACTGACAACTCTGAACTATGAAGTCGGTCTTTGTGGTATCCGCGACGGCAGTGCCGGTCTGCTCTTCCTGGGTCTGGGCGCCGGCCTGGCAACGCGTCGTCGTCGTATGCTCGCTTGACCCGCCCCCCCGGGAGGGGTAGGCTGGGGCCCTGTAGCCGGAACAACGGTTCTGCCAGGGACATCGGTCCATCTCGGACTCTGCCTCAGAACGATATCCAACCTCCGCCATGCGGCTCGGAGTAGTAGTCGTCGAGCGTGGGAGCGCCACTGACGCGCACTTCGACCGTTTCGCCGAGGCAGCCGAGGTTGACGGTGGCCTCGGCCGACA
>JBEIQS010000446.1:0-2166 GCA_040376425.1 Alphaproteobacteria bacterium
GCCCTGGCCGCCCAGGTCCAGCAGGCGACCGGGGGTGGCAACCAGGATGTCTACGCCCTGCCGCAGCATGACCTGCTGCGGACGCTCAGACACCCCCCCATAGACCACGCCGGAACGAATCTTCGGAAGGTTTGCAGACAATTTCTGGAAGGTTTCGTGGATTTGGCCCGCGAGCTCGCGGGTGGGAGCCAGCACCAGCACCCGAATGCCGCCCCGACCAGGGGTGGTGGCGAGGCGCTGGAGAATCGGAAGAACAAAGGCGGCCGTTTTACCGGTACCGGTCTGGGCCTGTCCGCAGAGATCCCGTCCGGCCAATCCCGGGGGGATGGCCTGCGCCTGGATGGGAGTGGGGGTTGTGTAGCCCGCGGCGCGGACGGCAGAGAGGAGAGGCTTGATCAGATCAATCGTATCGAAGGTCAAAGGTCATCTTTCGCGCTCAGAGAGCGCAACCGGCAGAAGAAAGCATACACAGCCCGTTTGGTCCGCTTGCCGTGGGGGACGCGGGCTCCACCGGCCAGATTTGCCGGATATGCCGGCTCTAACCTGTTGACGAGCCCAGAGCAAGGATCGTGGAGCTACGCCGCTTCAGGAGCAGTCCGACTGAAACTGGCAGGTCACCCCGCCCTCCGGCGTCAGGTAGCAGCCGATGTAGCTCAGCGCGCCCCCATCGGTGCCCTCACAAACGGTCGTGCATCCCGCCGCGGTGGTCCAGCCATCGGGAAGCTCCCCGGCCACCTCGACCAGCGGCTGCTCGTCGCAGGGGGAGTCTTCCTTCCCGCTGTCCGGGGCCGTACATGCCCAAAGCCACATCCAAAGCATTTTCCCTCCATTTTCCACGCAGGCCGGGCGCGCCGGTCAGTCGCAGGTGGTGCCGTACTGGCAGATCGGCATTTCATCCGGGGTCAAATAGCAGTCCACGTAGGGGTGGCCCGCGTCGTCCGTCGCAGCGCACAGGCTCTCGCAGCCCGCGGCGGGGGTCCAACCCGGCATTCCCTCCGCGGGCACTTCAAAAAGCTCCTCTTTACATCCCTCGCTTTCCTTGACACTGTCCTCAGCACCCGTGCAAGCCAGCATGACGATGAATCCGAGCATCGGTCTTCCTCCCTCTACGCAGCGTGCTATCCTCAGGTCGACCGCAGGTCACCCCTGCACCTCCAAACCCCCGCTCCCCCGGACCTCCATGCTCCTTCTCCTGAGCCTCGCCTGTAGAAATGTGGAGCCTGCCCCAGAAGATCTCGACGGCCTCTTCCACTTCTTCTGGCAAAAGGCCGAAGATGGCTCGGTGGAGGAGCTGGAAGCCGCCCTGCTCAACCTGGAGATCGCTGCCGAAGGATCCACCTTGACCGAGGCAAAAACCGGAACCGTCAGCGACCTTTCCAACGAGGAGGCGGCGCTGGTGGACGTGGATGTGGATGCATCGAAATCCGCGGGGATGTTTTTGATCAATCCCGTGGTGTGCAGCCTGGAACAGATCGACCGCACCATCTGGTGGCAGAAACAGGAAGAGCTGTATCCGGACTACCAGAACTACCAGCGGGACTATCTGACCGACATCGACGCCTACACCAGCGGGGAGACCGATCGGGTGAGCTGGACCACCAGCTACACCGCGGGGAACATCCTTACCGGTGACTACGACTCTACGGTCCTGGGTAGCCTTAGAAAAGTAGTCGGAGCAGAGCATACCTTCCTGATTGCGCGCGCCTGGATTCCCTCCCCAGCCGTTTTTGTCAAGGAAGGCCCGGTCTTCGACCAGGACTTCCAGTTGGAGCTGTTCTACGCCTCTGGCGACCACCTGGTCCACGCCTACCCACTGTGGCGCCACCTGGACATCGGCAGTGGACTCTCCACGGACGACAAGGGTTTTCAGAGCACCTTGCTCAACGAGCTGGTGGCCTACGACCGCGACACCGAGCAGCTCTGCGCCGATGGCATTCCCTAGCCTGCCGTCCAAGGATAGATCAGAACCATGCTCGGACATCAGGCCGTAGAAAAGATCTCCGCACTGCTCCAGCAGTTGAAAGAACAGCACTACGAGCTCCAGAAGCTCCAGCAGAGCTGCACTCAGGATGACGCCGCACTGCGCACCGAGAAGGTGACCCTCTGTGGGGAGCTGGCAGCGCAGTACCTGCCCACCCTGGATCAGCCGGCGATGATGTCTGCGGA
>JBEIQS010000239.1:0-8245 GCA_040376425.1 Alphaproteobacteria bacterium
GGCGAGCCCGAGGTTCTGTCCATGCAAGCCGCCGCGGAGCTGGAGGTCCTTTCGGCCCACCTCGCCGAAGGCAGCCTGTGGTACCAGGCCTCGGGCGGAGGGATGACCTGCAGCTTCGAGGTGCAGGTGGTGATGGCCTTCGTCGGCGATGCGCAGGAGCCGCCGGTGGTGATCTACGAAGAGCAGTCCGAACCTGCACCCCGCTAGGCTTCTCTTGACAGGTCAAGAGGGTGGCGTCGCTCCTAGGGTGTGGGCGGCGCCGCCCGGAAGCTCGCCAGGATGGCGCGCGCCTCATCAAACACCGCCGCGGAGACCAGCCTTCCGCGAACGTTTGTCGAATAAGAGGCGTCCAAGGTTGTGTACCAGGCTGCGGTATCAGTGAAGGGGACAACCTGGACCCCCTTGGCGCGCAGCTTGGGCAGCACGGTGGCCTCCTCCGCAGCACCGGAGGGGATCTTCGCCGAAAAACCTTGGGCGATGTAGGACAACTGCGAGCGCCACTCCGAAGGAACCGCGGTCCAGGCGGCGCTGCGGATGACCAGGGCCTGATCCAGGGTGCTCCACACCAGGTCGCTCATATAGGGGACTTTGCTGTAGGCCTGGTAGCTGTAGACCGAGCTGGTGGTCCAGGGCAGGGCGTCGATGACGCCCGTGCTCAGGCCGGGCATCAGATCGGTAGCGCCCAGCACAGTCGGCTTCAGGCCCCAACTCACCAGGAGTTCCTTCCACCCGTTGGGCCCGGTGGCCCCGAATTTTGCCTGTTGGAGCGTGCTCATGGTCGGGCGGGCGGTGGTGGAAAAGACGTGCATCGGTGCCAGCTCGGACCAGGCCAACACCACGTAGCCCCGCTGTTGAAGTGCGTCTTCCAAGGCCGGGCCCAGCTTGGTCAGCAGCTCCTGGCGCTCTTCGTGGGTGCGGACCAGCCCGGGAATGTTCAAAACCAGCAGGTCTGCGCTCAGTTGGGAGAGCCCCGCGGTGGTCAAAAATGCTGCATCCACCTGGCCCAGGCGTAGCTTGGCCACCACAGCACTCTCGCTACCAAGCTGGTCCCAGCTATAGGTCTTTGCACTCACCCGGCCGGAAGTCTTCTGGCTCCAGGTGGAGGCAATGGACCGCATGGCGTTGTAGGTGCTGGTGGAGCGGCTGTCCGCTGCCATTTTCCATACGACGGGCTGCGTGGGGAGACACTGGCCATCGCCCGCGTCCGTATAGCCGGTGGCGCAGGCGCAGCTCCGACCGGCAGCGGTGGTCAGAGAGCCGGGAAGGTCGGTACAAAGCGTAAATTCTCCGCAGGGAGCGGTGGCGCAGGCATCGGCCTCTGGCGGGGGCTCCACCGCAGTGGCGACGCTGCCTTCGGCGGCCGGCCACACCTCCACCTCGTCGATGGCGGCGCCGTCGCTCCCCACCACGATCTTCAGGTAGCGCGCTTCGGTGGCGGGAAAGGTGGCCAGCAGGGTCTGTGATCCGCTGATCTGCCCGGAAAATCCAGTGGACTCTGAGTCAAAAACAGGTCGATACTCCCCCTGATCATTCTGATCGTTGCCATTTTCGTAGACGTCGTCGCTGGTGGCCAGGAAGATCTGGAAGCGGCCGGGGTCCCGGTCGTCGAAGTGCCCGATCCGGTCGCGACCAAAGCGCACATTGCTGACCAGAACAGTCTGACCAAGGTCAATTTTCAGCCAGGAGTCCGGTCCGGTACCTATCCAACTGGAGCCGTTTCCGTAGTAGCCATCGTTCAGGAAGCTGGGGTTGTGGATGGATTCGTGGCCGGGGATCACGTCGCGGCTGACCGCTGCCTGGGCCAGACCGTTGTTTGGACTTGCCAGATCGCTCTGGGTGGAGAAGGCCCAGATGCTGCCCTGCGGGGCGCTCCAGGCCTCCCGGGTGCTGACCTGGCCGATGGGGGGGCTGTAGCCGGTGACCTGGAGGGTGGATTCAGCAAGAGCGACGCCCACAAGTGTAGCAGGTAGTGCGAAGAGAAGCAGGCGACGGGAGCGAACGGGCAGCATGGGTCATCCAAAAGGGGCGGCGGCGGGACTGGAACCCGCTCCTAACGCTCTTTGCCACCCGAATCTTCCTCCATCTCGCACTTCGCGCCATCTCTTGACCTGTCAAGAGCAAACTCAGGGTAAAAGGGGAGGATGCGCCTTCGCCTCCTCCTCCCCCTGCTTCCCCTGGCCGCCTGTGATCCGGGCGTGGGCAAGGAACAGCCACCGGCGGAGCTGGTCACCGAAACGGTGTCCTGTCCCGACGGGCGTCGGGTGGTGGAGCCGGTGGCGCGGGAGGCGGCCTGTGGGCTGGCGCTGTGGCCTTCTCTCTGGGTGGGAGGTGGTTTTTCCGTGGGGCCGTCGCGCCCTTCGGGGCTGATCCAGGGGGAGCTGGACCCGGCGGCCCGCTGGTGGTGGGAGGGGAGCCACCTGCACGGCTGCACCCCGGCGCTGCATGTGCAGGTGGATGAATCCTGCACGGTCAAGGCCCGGGATTCGGCAGGGTTGGTGGTGGATGCCGTCGCGAGCGCAAGCACCTGGACCTTGGCCCTGCCAGAGGATGTGCGGATCCGTGGCGTGGGCGAGCGCACGGGGCCCGAAGAACGCTTCGGGGGCAGCTACACTTTTCGGAATACCGACGCGTTTAAGGCGGAGTGCCAGGGTTGGTGCCCGCAGGATGACCCCCTCTACCTGTCGCTGCCCACCTTTCTTCTCTTTTCCTCCAGCCGCACGACGGGCTGGATTCTGGACAGTCCGGTCACCCAGCAGTGGGAGCTGGGCAACCCGGCAGTGCTTCAGGCAGAGGGGGAACTACCTATATTAACCTGGCTTCCCGGCCCAACACCGTCGGATGTGGCGAGGCAGCGCCATGCGCTGTGGGGGGCCCCGGCGCGCTGGCCGCGCTGGGCCTTCGGCTGGCAGCAGTCCCGCTGGGGCTGGCCCACCGACGAGGCCGTGGCGGCCATCGCGGCGGGCTACCAAAGCCGAGGTTGGCCCCTTTCGGGGATCTGGCTGGACATTCAGGCCATGGATGGCTTTCGCAGCTTCACCTGGGATCCCGTGGCCTTTGACGGAATCCGGCCGCTGTTGGCGGTGCTGGAGGCCGACGGAATCCGGGCGGTGGCCATCGTGGACCCCGGCTTGAAGCAGGATGAAGGCTGGGACATCTGGCAGGAGGCCGTGGCGGGCGGGCACCTGTTGGGCGGCGCGGAGCCCTACATTGGCGAGGTCTGGCCGGGGCGGGCCGGTTTTCCCGACTTCAGCCGCCCGGAAACACGGGAATGGTGGGGAGCACTGATCGAAAAGCCGCTGGCGGATGGTGTGGATGGCCTGTGGATCGACATGAACGAGCCGTCTGATTTTTCCGGTCCGGGCGGCACTGTTCCGGACAGCCTTCCGGTAGACGGCAACGGAACACCCGCCACAATGGCGTGGGCGCACAACCTCTATGGCAGCTTCGAGGCCGAAGCCACCTACGAAGGCTTGTTGGCCGCGGCGCCCGACAAGCGCCCCTTTGTGCTGTCGCGGGCAGGCTACCTGGGCCTGCACCGCCACGCGGGCGTGTGGACCGGAGATGCACCTTCCACCTGGGCAACCCTCCAGACCACGGTGCCGATGCTGCTGGGACTCTCGGTCTCTGGCATCCCCTATGTGGGCTCGGATGTGGGGGGCTACTGCTGCGAGGTTGGCGACGAGCTCTACGCCCGCTGGCTGCAGGTGGGCCTGCTCTCTCCCTTTTTCCGCGGGCACGCCGCCAGCAACGCGCGGGATCAGGAGCCCTGGGCCTTCGGCGAGGAGGTGCAGGGCATTGCCGGAGAGATATTCCACCTTCGCAGTGCGCTGTTACCCACCTTTGAGTCCCTGGCCGATGTGGCGGTCACCGACGGACAGCCCATGCTGCGGCCGATCTGGTGGGATCGCCCGGATCAGCCGGAAGCCTGGTACGACCAGGATCTGCTGATGTTGGGCCCCTGGTTGCTGGCGGCCCCGGTGCTCAGCGAGGGGGCCAGCTCCCGCAGCTTCACCCTGCCTTCCGGGCGGTGGATGGACCTCGCCTCGTCCGCGATCTGGGAAGGCCCCACCGAGCTCAGCTTTCCGACCCCGCTGGGGGCCCTGCCACTGTTGCTGGCAGAGGGGGCCATTCTCCCCCGTGCCGATTCCTTCGACCCGGCTGAAGCCCCCTTGCGACCAGATGACGCGGGTTTGGCCAGCCTGGACCTCTTCCCCTCGTCCACCCCCAGCAGCCTGCCGCTGGTCGACGATGGGGGCGATGGCTGGGCCATGTCGCGTCGGGTCCTCCACCTGCACGGCAGCGCCACGGGAGCGACCGTGCGCGTGGAGGCCGCCGATCCCGCGCGGGTGGATGCCTGGACCGGCCGAAGCCTGGAGCTGCGGATCCGTCCCGTGGACCGGGCGCCCACCGAAGTCCGCCTGGACGGCGCTGCGCTGCCCCTTCTTCCTGCGCCGGGCGCCTTTGACACAAATCGGCCCGCCGCTCCGGGCTGGTGGTGGGACCCCGGCGCACGCGCGCTGCGGGTGCGTCTGCCCGACCAGAACGGCTGGCTGCTGGAGGCCGACTACGACGCTACCCTGCAGGACAGCCTCGTGCCGATGCCCTTTGAGCTGCGCCTACCGGAAGGTACTCCTTTGGATGAAACGGTAACCATTGCTACAGATGTCACCGGTTGGGTGCATCATCCTATGACGCGAGTCAGCGACACGCAGGCGCGCATTCTGCTTGATGTACCGAGAGGTACCTGGATCTACTACAAGTATGCGCGCGGCGGCTGGGAGACAGTGGAAAAGTGGCCGGGCTGTGTGGAGGCCGAGAACCGCTACGAGCAGAGCCGGCCGGGGCCGGTGAAGCAGGACGTGGTCTGGGGGTGGGCGGATGGCTGTTGAGCAGCTTCCCCACATCCTGATCAAGCCTACGGGAGCGCGCTGCAACCTGGACTGTATCTACTGTTTCTACCTTAAAAAGGAGACCCTCTACGCCGGATCGCGCTTCCGCATGACCGAGGCGGTAGCAGCGGGCCTGCTGGACCAGCTTTTCGAGACCTACCGCGATGCCCCTGTAGTTCCGTTGGCCTGGCAGGGCGGGGAGCCCACCCTGATGGGGCTGGACTTCTTTCGCGACCTGACGGCCCGGGCAAAATTGCGGCTTCGGCCAGGGCAACGGCTGGAGCAGAGCCTGCAAACCAACGGTCTTTTGCTGGACGAGGAGTGGTGCCGCTGGCTGGCGGAGGAGGAGGTGCTGGTGGGGCTATCCATCGATGGGACCGAGGCCATGCATGATGCCTATCGGGTGGACCGTCGGGGAAAGGGCAGCTTTGGAGGAGTGATCCAGGCGGCAGGGCGACTGCGGACGGCCGGCGTGGCGGTGAATGCGATGGTGACGGTCCACACCGCCAATGTGGCCTTTCCCTCCGAGGTCTATCACTTTCTACGCGACGATCTTCACTTTCGCCACATCCAATTTGTGCCGGTGGTGGAGCCGGTGGGAGCGGGGGTCAGTGACCGATCGGTGGACCCGGTGGCCTGGGGCCACTTTTTGAGGAGGATCTTCGATCTCTGGCTGGAGCGGGATGTGGGGCAGGTCTTTGTGCCCACCTTTGATGCGGCCCTGGCGTCGTGGGCGGGGTTGGAGCCGGCCCTGTGCGTGTTCCGGGCGCGCTGCGGGGGGGCCTTGGCGTTGGAGCACAACGGGGATCTCTACGCCTGTGACCACTTTGTACGCCCGGACCACCTGCTCGGGAACATCCAGGACATGCCGATGGCAGATATGGTGCACAGCGCGGCTCAGGTGGCCTTCGGGGCGGCCAAGGAGGAGGGCCTTCCGGGCAAATGCCGGCGCTGTCCGGTGCTCTTTGCCTGCCGGGGGGAGTGCCCGAAGAACCGGACCCTGGCCGAGCCCGATGGGATGCTGAACCACCTCTGCGCGGGCTACCTGGACTTTTTTACGCATATCGATGCGCCAATGCGAATGATGGCCGAGCTGCTGCGGCAGGACCGACCGGTGCCCGCAGTGATGGCCCTGCGGCGGGCGGCGGCGCAGGGATTGCCCCGGCAGGCCCCCTGTCCCTGCGAAAGTGGCAGGAAGTACCGACACTGTCACGGGGCGATAGGCAACGTCAGTTCTCCGACGGGTGCCCATAGCTGAGATCGGACTCCAGCGCCGTCAGCGCCAGGCGAAGATCGGCGTAGGCCGCTGCCTCCTCCTCCCCCAGCTCTCCCTCGAACAGGTCTTCGCCTTCGTCCCAGGCGCCGGGAATCATGCGATAGAATCCCTCGGTGGTCACCCACTCCCCTGCCTCGTCCCATCGCTCGTTCTGGATCAGCTTCCAGTCCGGGGTGCGGAGCATGCGGTCGCGGTACTCAGGCTGCTCTGGATTTCCATTGCGGTAGAATTGTTCCGCAAAGACGTGCGGCGTGGCCGAGGGAGCGTCGGGATCGAGGAGGTGGGGCACCAGGCTGTCGCCGTCGAACTGGATGGGCACTCCCCGGGAAACACCCTCTTGCACCACCACCGTTTCCAACTTGATACCGGCAATTTCCGCCACTGTCGGCAGAATGTCCACCAGCGACACCAGCGCCTGACTCTCGCTCCCCGGCTGCCGCACGAGCGGGCCGCTGATCAACAGGGGAACATTGACCCCGCCCTCAAAAACGGTTTCTTTGCTACGGGTGGGATCCCAGGGCGGCTGGATCAGCTCGCCGACGTCGTTTGCCGTGCCGTTGTCGGAGGTGTAGATCACCGTCGTACGGTCTAAAAGGACGGACGGGATGCCGGCCAACAGCTTCCCGATCGAGGCATCCACCACCTCGACCATGGCGGTGAATTGCTGAAGCTCCGTGGCATCGTCCGGGAGAGCTTCGGCCAAAAGCTCTGCGGGAGGGTTGTGCAGCGGATCATGCGCGCCATTTGTAGTAACGACTACAAACCAGGGCTCCGGGAGCTTGGGAATGGCCTTCAGAGCGCTGTCAAAGCTGTGGGTGAGCAGGTATTCATCAGACCAGGACAGGCTTCCGTTGTCGTCTTTCTCCCAGTTCAGGTAGCCGAGGGGGCCCCCCGGGTTGGTATCGAGGTGGATGGCGCCGGTGGGGTTGCCCAGGGTGCCCACAAATTGGTCGAAGCCGGCCAATAGGGGCCGAAAGGGCGCGCGTTCACTATCCGCCCCGGCAAGGTGCCACTTTCCGTAGAGGGCAGAGGTCCACCGATCCGGCGCAAGGCGCAGCATCTGCGGGATCGTCAATTCCGCATCGGGAAGCGCAAAGCGCTCACCCTCCATAAAAATCCAGCGCCCCACCCCGTGCCGGGTGGGGTGGCGGCCCGTCAACAGCGATGCGCGGGTGGGCGAGCAGCTCGGCTGTGCGTAGGCATTGCGGAACAGCACAGATCTCGACGCAAGAGCATCTATATTTGGTGTGGCGGGGGGAGTGGGATGCTCGCCATAGATCGCGGTTTTATCAATGCCGATGTCATCAGAGAGAATGATCAGAACATTCCCACCCAATGGCTCAGTGGTAGCGGCCGCGAGAGGATCGGCCGTGCAGCCAAACAGCGCTGGCAGCAGAAGGGCGCATCGGAGGTATGTTTGGACCGAATGCATCCGGTTCGGGTAACTCGCGGACCAGAGCCGGCAACGGCCCGTCAGGCTCTGACCGGCTCTGCCGGTCCTCCCGTCGGCACGCCGATGGCGCCCGGACACCGCCATCCCCTTCACGATCTCTGCGGCCGCTTCCTGTGCCTTGATAGGGTCGAAAAGCGGCTTCCGCGGGCAGTCACAAGCCTCGCTACGCAGCAGCCTTTCCAACACCCTCTTTCCCTCCTCGATAGGCCCGGCCACAGCCGGATCGCTGCCGACTGCTTCCAGCTCCTCCGCCGCCGTTGACCCCACCGAAGCGCCACTGATCTCGCGAAGATCCTGCAAAAGCCCGCGGCGTTTCAGGGCGGGCACCCGACCCGGCAGGGCCGCTCCGCTGCCCCAACGCCGGAAGTGAGTGAAGAACACCTGCCTCTTGGTGTCCGGTGTCATCGCAAAATAGAAAGGATGTGCTTTAGCCTAGACCTTCTTCGCATTGCCGCACGTGACGTTCGCAAAGACTGGAAACAGGGGGAGCTCCTGCAACCCCGGCCGGGTGACACTGATGTCGCCGTTCGCAAGCGGATCCGGGCGGCAATCGGATTGAAAGCCGGTTACCAGCGGGGGCATGTCTGTACATCTCCCCACTGCCGCCACCCGCGCCCGCCTCTCCCC
>JBEIQS010000169.1:0-12811 GCA_040376425.1 Alphaproteobacteria bacterium
AGTGTGGCCAGTATCTCTCGGCAGCGCAGCGCCTGCTCCTCGGCAGCCCGCAATAGCGAAGGGTCAGGTTGCTGAATCGCAATTTGGAGCAGTCCCAACAGGCCGGCCAGCGGGTTGTTCAGCTCATGCGCCACCCCCGCGGCGAGCTCGCCCACGGCCACCAACTGGGCGGTCTGTACCAATTGGGCCTGGGCCTCGCGCAATTCTCGGGTGCGCTCGTCAACCCTTTCCTGAAGCTCTACGTTGAACGCCTGGATTTCTCGGTTTTTTCGCTCCAGCTCGGCGGCGGAATTCTCCAGAGAGGCGGCCATCTCGTTGAAGGAGCTTCCCAGCTCGGCCAGCTCGTCCTTTCCCTCGATCGCCACGCGGGCGCGCAGGTTGCCACTCCCGACTTCACGCGCAGTTTTCCGCAGTCGAAGTACTGGATCGGTGAGGGAGCGGGTCAACATCACGCCCATGGCGATCGCGGCCACAACGGCCACGCCCAGCATGTACCATGCCTGCTGCTCCAACCGGATGGTGGCGGCAGCGACAAAATCTCCACGTTCTGCCACAATGATTCGCCATTGATCTCCGGCGGGGGCCATGGCGGCGATCACCGGGGTGCCATCGCCGGTGCTGTAGCGGTAGACCACCAGATCCTGACTTTGAAGGCCGGTGATACTGGAGAGGTCTACGAACCCCGAAGGTCCGGCCGAAAAGAGGAGGCTGCCCTTGGAGTCCACGAGGGCCAGCTCGCGGCGCCCCTCCGCCGCCCGCTCCAGGGCCGCCCGGGTCTGGTCCAGAGCGAGTGCTCCCGCCAACACAAATCCGCCTTCAAAGGGCGAGCGCATCGACACCGGCACCACCACACCATCGGGAAGGACCATGGGCTGACCCAGGGCGATGGTCTGGCCTTCCGGCAGTGGCACGTTGCGCAATACTTCCGCTATTTTTTCGGCAGAGAGCGTGCGGCGATCACCGGCCTCCGCGATGCCGGAGATGGGCTCGACCAACAGCTCACCGTCGCGATCCAGGAGCGCGACCATACATAAGTCGGGGAGCAGGCGGTAGGTGGCCACCAGAAAGCTGCTCCGCGCCTCGTCGGTGGCAGCCTCCAGCCGGTAGGTGGAGAGCTGCACGGAAAGGATACGTTGATCTTCCTGAAGTTGTCGGGCCAGTGCCAAAGCCGATGCTTCCGCCCGCCAAACCTGGCTCTCGCCCACCAGGGACTCCAGCGCCCGCTGGGAGAGGTCGCGGGTGGTCCATGCCAAGAGAAGCAGGGGCACCACGCAGGTGAGGAAGATGTAGAAGATGACCTTGACGGAGAGCTTCACCGCCGCCGACGCCGTTTCCTACGTCCTTCCCCTCCCCCGGCGGCCGGGGTCGGCGCTCCGGCCGGGGTGGTCTCTGCTCCAATCTCCTCGCCCAAGCGCGCCCGGATCAGGTAGAGCAGCGGGCGGTGGGTGCGCCGCTTCATGCCCGGATCCAGCGTCAACAGGCGGACCGCCTCTTGGCGGGTGCGCAACATCAGGTCGCGGTCCCCACCGGGATCTCCCCAGCCGAAGTCCATAAACTCCTCAGGACGCTCCCCAAGTGTGGCTTCGATGCCCAAGCGACGCAGCTCGGCGGCGGCAATCCGGTGGCCATCGGTCTCCTTCAGCACCAGCTCCACGGCGGCCCGTTGCTCCGGCGGAGCGTCCGGGTTGCTGATGAGCAGGCAGCGCCCGCGCCACCAGCCGTGGGTGACGTGACCCCGCAGTCGGTGCAGGCGGATTCCGTCGAAGTAGTCTGCCGACTCCACCAACAGCAGTGACACATTGGGCACCACCGGCCCATGTTCGATGAATGTTGTAGCCAGCAATACATCTGCACGGCGGTGCTGGAAGTCGTCCCAGGCGCGGAAACGCTCCTCGCGAGACATGGCTCCGTGGAAGATATGAATGCGTGCATCGCCCAAAAAGTCTTTGGAGAGGCTTTGCGCAAGACGACGCGTTTCCGACAACGGCAGCAGGTCCTGGCCCTTCTTCAGGGGCAATACGATGATCACCTGCTGGCCGGCGGCGATGGCCTCCCGGGCGGCAGCGTAGGCTGTCTCCCGCTGATCTTCCGCGACCACCACGGACTCTGCTCCCCTTCCCGTGCCCGCCGGCATCGCGGTGAGGGCCAGTCCGCCGTACACGGTCAGCAACACGGAGGTGGGCACGGGCATGGCCGTGAACACCAGCAGGTCTGGCCGATGTGGCAGGGAGTCCAGGGCCGAGGTATCGAAAAAGCCGGCGGGGCCGGGGTCTTCTACCACCACCAGACCGAGCTTTTTGAACTCGGCCGCCGCAGAAACAGCGGCGTGGGTGCCGTAGAAGATCATGCCATCTCCCCGGCGGATCCCCTCGAGCTGGGCGCGGGTGGGCGGTGTGGACAGCAGCACCGGCTCCAGCCCGACCGAGCGGAAAAAGCTCTCCGCAAACAGGTACCGGTGCTCGGCCGTCAGCGTATCGGGAGCCAGGAACAAGCTCTGGAACTGGGACTCCGCCACGCTTAGCATGGCGGCATGGACCACCATCTGCTTGCCAGAGCCCACGTCGCCCTGCAGCAAACGCATCATCGGCTGACTACGGCGTAGATCGCGCCGGATTTCATCGAAGGCGGCTTCTTGAGCATCGGGAAGGCTCCAGCCCCCCATGCCCACGGCCCGGGCCAGCAGCGAATGTACGGCGGGATGGACGGTGCCGCGCTGGCCGGTGGCCCGGCCCTGCTGCAGCATGATGCCAAGTTGTACCTGCAACAGCTCGTCGAAGGCCATCCGCAGGCGGCCTTTCCGACCGGCGTTGGCCGGAAAATGAGCGTCCCGGAGAGCGGGCCCGAGTGGGAGGAGCTTGAAGCGATCCAACACGTCCGGCGGCAGGTGATCGGCGAGGCTGTCCGTGTGGCCCACCAACGCGGCACGCTGGAGGCTGCGCATGCGGACGTCCGGCACGCCGGCCAGATCGTATTGGGGAAGCCAGTCCCCTCCCCGGCCATCCAGCCCGAGGATCTCCGGCTCGTAGAGCACCGGCCGATCGTCGATCAGCTCCAGGCGCCCCGCCATGCCGACTTCGGCGCCCACTTTCAGTTGCAACACCTCGCGCTCGGGCTGTCCAACCCAGCGCAGGTGCACCAGCTTCCGGTCCTGCGCGACGGCCAGCTCAAAGCGGGTGCCGGCCGGGCCAAAGCGCCAGCAGCGGGAGCGCAGCGTGCCGCGCACCACCATGCGACTGCCCGCACCTGCGGGATTCCAACGCTCTCCCGCCCGATCATAGCCGATGGGCGCGTGGGAAAGCAGGTCGGCCACGGTCTTGATGTCCACCGCAGCCAGGGCGGCCAGCTCGGCTTCGGTGGCCACGTTCAGGCTGGCCACGGGAAGTCCGGTGCCCTCTGGATGGGCCAGGGGCAACATCCGAACTTCTTCGACAACTTTTTCCGGTGGCTTCTCGGGAGCCTTCTCCACCTTCACCGGCTCGGCTTCGGGAGCCTCCGGGCGCGCAGAGCGCTCCTCACGACGAGAACGGCGTTCATTGTCCCGGCGTTGACGGCGTTCTTCTCGGGTTTCACGGGGGCGGCGGCCATCCCCACTGGCGGCTTCGGTACCGGCTTCCGCACTACGTTCGACCTTGTCCTCGGGGCGGGACTCGCCTCCTTCGGCGGCAGGCGCTGCGTCGGAGGGGCGGCTGCCTCGGTCGCGTCCACGGCGGCGCCCTTCTCGGGGCTCGCCGGCTTCGCGCGGCGGGCGCGACCCTTGAGCGTCGCGCCCTTCGCGGGGTTCCCGAGCTTCGCGGGGTTCGCGAGCTTCCCGGCCTTCGCGGGGTTCCCGGCTTTCGCGCGGCTCCCGTGCTTCCCGGCCTTCCCAGCGTCCTTTGGACTCTCGGGTTTCACGTCCGTCACGACCATCGCGTGCTTCGCGGGCGGCTGCGGCCTCTTCCTTCTCCCGACCGCTGCGCTCTTCTCCCAAAATGGGCTCGGGCAGAGCCACTTCTACCGGTGCTGCGCCCGGCGGTGGCTGTAGAGCGCGGGGGGCAGGAATCGCCAGACCGTCTGGAAGGAGGCGGACTTTGGGCTCCAAAACCGGTAGTTCCGGCTCGCCCAGGGTGCCCAGCAGGCTATCCAGTGCAGCCAACACCTCGGCCCGCTCGGGCATGGGGCGCTGGTCGTAGCCGTGCAAAAGGCCCACCACCGGATCGCCCAAAAAGCCCGCCCAGCGGCCCAGGTTGGACTCCACATAGCGTGCGGATGTGTAGCGATCCTCACGGAGCAGACCACTGACGGCGCGTCGAAGCACCCCCAGCGCTACGCCGGCTTCCGCCGTCCCGCTGTTCGGTAATTCCATCGCCGCTCCGTTTCAGCCCAGGTAGTGGACCGCGTTGATCACCACCGTCCGCGTACCACGTGGCGTTTCAAAAGTAACTTCCATCCCCACTTTTTTGCCAATCAGCGCGCGGCCGATCGGGGAGGAATAGGAGATAAGCCCGGCCTTCACGTCCACTTCTTCGGTGCCGACCAGGCGATAGCGGATCTTTTCTTCCGTATCCACATCTTCCAGGTCCACCGTGGTGCCGAACACCACGATGTTGGAGGGGGGCAAGGTGCGGATATCCACGATCTCGGCGCGGGAAAGACGGTTTGCAAGGTCCGACATCCGGGCTTCCAACTGGCCCTGACGCTCCTTGGCATCCTCGTACTCGGAGTTCTCGCTGATATCGCCGTGGGCGCGCGCCTCTTCAATGTCGCGCACGACCTGGGGACGCATCACCTCCCGGATATGCTTCAGCTCAGCCTGAAGTTTCTGGTGGCCGGTCGGGGTCATAGGGTAGCGTTCGTTCATCCTCGCCCTATAATCTGATCCGGCGCGGCTCGCACGCGACCGGTTTCAGTCCAGGGCGGCATGCGGCCAACAACCCCGCACCAGACCCCGCAGCCTGCGGCCGGCCAGTGCATCGTTGCGGGCCATCGATCGGTGTGCCGTCGGGACCACCGGGTGCTCAGCCTCCAGGTCCACCAGGGTCCACCCCAGTGGCGAGGCCTCAGGGCTGCGACCGGGGGCAGGAGGAAGCAGCCGGCGTGGACCGACAGACAGGGCCTGCACCAGAACAGCGAGCGCGGATGCCTCGGAAAGGTGTGGGCGCACCGCGGTCCATGCAGCAGAAAATGCTGTTTCCAATCCGGTACTGCCCGGCATCGCGCGCTCCAGCTCGTGCTCTTTTTCCTCGGGCGCGCGGGGCTGATGATCCGCGCAGAGCCAGAGCTGCCCGGCGATCACCGCCTCGACCAATACTTCGCGGTCCCGACGACTGCGCAGGGGTGGATGCAGGCGATAGCGGCTTTCATAGCCAAATCCATCCAGCACTTCTTCGTCCAGGATCAGGTTCCGCGCGGGGGTGGAGGCGGAGACGGGCAGCCCACGCTGCGCGGCCTGAGTCACCAGGGCCACCGCAGCCGCGGTACCGAGGTGGCTGAGGTGTACCCGTGGCGCCACCGGCATCGCGGCGAGCAGTGCAAGGATTCGCGCGACGCCGATCTCTTCGGTGGCAGGCGGATTTCCGCGCAGACCGATGCGTACCGAGATCGCCGATTCGTTGACGACTCCGAGGAGATCCAGCTCGGGGTCGGCCGGGCGGAAGACCAGGGTGGCACCAAATCCTCGTGCATACTCCAAAATATTCCGCAAAACCACCGTACTGGCGATGGGGACGGAACCGTCGGAGAGGGCCACCGCGCCGGCACGCAACATCAGGCCCAGCTCGGCCAGATCTTTGCCATGTAGACCCGGGGTCATCGCGGCGGCGGTCCAGCGGCGGGGGCCCTCTGCGCCGTCGTGAACAAGAATCTGCTCGGGGGTATCTACGACAGGATCTACGCCCGGACTCAGCAGCAGATCGGTGAATCCACCCGATAGCGCTGCGGCATTCAGGCTGCGGGGGCTTTCCCGTTGGGGGAAGCCCGGAAAGCCGGGATTGCAGCACAGATCCACAAAACCGGGAAGCAGATGCAGGGTGGAGGCATCGATCTGGGCCTCATCGGCGGATTCGCCCCACATAAGATTTTCGCGCCCGGCAGCACCGAAGCGCTGCACATTAAGCAGTTGGGGCATCTTCCCCCCTTCCAAGCAGCAGAAAGAGCAGGGCCATACGCACTGCGATGCCGTTTGTCACCTGATCCAGGATCACCGAGCGGTCGCCATCGGCGACGTCTGCGCCGATCTCTACGCCCCGGTTGATGGGCCCGGGGTGCATGACGATGACCTCCGGGCGGGCGCGCTGGACACGTTCCAGATCCAGCCCATAAAAGGTCGCATATTCGCGTACAGAGGGCAGTACCGCCGGGCCAAGGCGCTCCCGCTGAATGCGAAGCATCATCAATACATCCGCCTTGGGCAGCACTTCGTCGATGCTGTGGACGCGCTCGACCGGTAGTGAGTCCAGGTCGGAACGGCACATGGTGCCCGGTCCAGCCACCATGACCGAAGCCCCCATCGTCGTCAGCCCAAAGATGTTTGAACGGGCCACCCGGGAGTGCGCGATGTCGCCAACAATGGCCACTTTCAGACCGTCCAAGGTACCGAAACGGTCGCGCATGGTGAGCATGTCCAACAGGGCTTGTGAGGGGTGCTCGTTCACGCCGTCCCCCGCGTTCAGCACCGACCAGGGAAAGGCGCGGGAGAGCAGATGTGGGGCCCCGGTACAGCCGTGGCGCACCACCACCGCGTCGGGCGACATGGCATAGATGGTGCGGGCCGTGTCCATCAGGCTTTCGCCCTTGGCAACCGACGAAGTGGCCACGTTGAACGAGAGGGTATCCGCAGAGAGCCGCTTGGCTGCAAGCTCAAAGGAGGTCTTGGTGCGGGTGCTGTTTTCAAAAAACAGGGTGACCACGGTGCGTCCGCGCAGGGTGGGAACCTTCTTCACTTTCCGGCGGGAAACCTCTCGCATCAGCTCGGCTGTGTCCAGAATGGTTTGAATCTCCGCGCGCTCCATTCCGCGGAGACCCAACATGTCCTTACGCTTCAGCGGCGTTTCAACCAAATGCGGTCCTCCTCAGTACGGTTTTTAGCACCCAGCACCACCTCTACCCGATCCGCCTGGGCGGTCTCCAGGCGCAGTCCCACATGGTCTGCGGCAATGGGTAGCTCGTGGTGTCCCCGATCCACCAACACCGCAAGGCGGATGCGGGCAGGTCGGCCATAGTCCAGGATCTCGTCCATCGCCGCGCGAACCGTGCGCCCTGTATACAGGACGTCGTCCACCAGGACGATATCGCAGCCGTCGACAGAAAAGGGAAGATCGGTATCGCCCAATACCGGTTTTTCCAGACCCGTGTAGAGGTCGTCCCGGTAGAGGGTGATGTCCACGTTGCCACGGAAGGCCCGTCGGGGAGCACCCACGCAGGCCTGCAGGCGATCCGCAAGCTCCACGCCCCCTTTGCGGATGCCTACCAACGCCCAGGGACGATCGGTAGTCGCCTTGCCGATTGCTTCCGCAAGACGATGCAGGGCCTGCTGGACCTCAGCCGGGCCCCACTCAGTCGGCAAGGCGCTGGTCCTTGGTGGCGGTAGCGGAGCGTTCAAAGCGCACCCGGCGCGTCTGGCCGACGACGGGGATGTCCACGTCCGCATACCAGCGGCAGGTCACCGTCTTCTCGTCGTTCTGCTGGCTCAAGGTGCAATCTTCGATCAGAACGTCGTCAATTTCCTCCGAACGGAGGTTGTCCTTCAGGGAATTGCGGGCGCGTTCTTCGGTAAAGGCGGACCAGGTGAGGGCCGTGGACTTCACCACGTCCTCCATCTTCACGTACTGGATGTAGTGCGGCCCGTAGAGTACCAGCCAGCCGATTCCGAAGATGGCACCTATCGCCAACAGTCCCTGCACCAGTACCTTGAACATCCCGTGGCCCTTCCCGCTCCGAGTGTATCATTTTCCGCCACCGCCGGGCGGTGCCTAGGAGTCCAGCCGCAGCACCGCGAGGAAGGCCTCCTGCGGTACCTCCACCGAACCGACGGCTTTCATCCGCTTCTTTCCCTCTTTTTGCTTGTCGAGCAGCTTGCGCTTACGACTGATGTCGCCGCCGTAGCACTTCGCAGTCACGTCTTTTCGCATCGCCTTTACCGTTGTGCGGGCGATGACTTTGTTACCGATCGCGGCCTGAATTGCGACGTCGTACATCTGTCGGGGAATAAAGTCTTTCAGCTTGGTGGCCAGAGCCTGACCCTTGTAAAAACTGTTTTCCCTGTGGCAGATGTTGGAGAGGGCGTCCACGGCTTCGCCGTTCAGCAAAATGTCCAGCTTGACCAGATCGCCACTTCGCCAGTCCAAAAGCTCGTAGTCCATGGAGGCATAGCCACGCGAGACGGACTTCAATCGATCAAAAAAGTCGTAGACCACTTCGGCGAAGGGAATCTCGTAGGTGAGCATGACACGCCCGGGCCCAACGTACTCAAAGCGCTTTTGCTCGCCGCGTCGATCCTGGCACAACTTCAAAACGGCGCCGATGTGTGTCTCGGGCGTATGTAGTGTAAGGCGCGCGAAAGGTTCGCGGATTTCTTCGACCTCTCCGATAGGCGGCATCTGCGCCGGAGAGTGGATGAGCACGGTCTTGCCCTTGCGGGTCAGGATCTCATAGACCACGGAGGGGGCGGTGATGACCAGATCCAGGTCGTACTCGCGCTCCAGACGGTCGTGGATGACTTCCATGTGGAGTAGACCCAAAAATCCGCAGCGGAAGCCGAATCCCAGAGCCGCCGAAGTCTCCGGCTCGTAGGTAAAGGAAACGTCGTTGAGCCGAAGCTTTTCAAGCGCAATCTTCAGATCTTCGTAGTCGGCGGAATCGGTTGGGTAGATGCCCGAAAAGACCATGGGCTTGGTCTCTTTGAAGCCGGGCAACGGCGCCACCGCGGGCTGCCGCCCCAGACCGGGGGCCCAGGTGACAGTGTCGCCCACCTTCGCATCGGCCAGGGTTTTTACGTTGGCGATGATAAAGCCGACTTCACCCGCCGCCAGCTCCGGCAGCTCCTTTTCCGTGGGGGTGAACACGCCCAGCCGCAGGACCTCGTAGTCGGTGAGGTTGGACATAAAGCGGATGCGCTCGCCCTTGCGGATCACGCCGGCCTTGACGCGCACCAGGATGACGACGCCCACGTAGGGGTCGAACCAGGAGTCGAAGATCAGGGCCTGCAGGGCGCCTTCGCGCGGATCCGTCGGCGGGCGGATATGTTTGATCAGGGCTTCAATCAGGCCGCGAACGCCCTCTCCGGTCTTGGCTGATACCATCTGCGCATTGCTGATGTCCACACCGACGTTCTCTTCAAGCTGTCCCAATACCCGCTCGGGATCCGCACCGGGCAGGTCGATCTTGTTCACGACGGGGACGATGTCCAAGTCCGCATCAATCGCCAGATATACGTTGGCGAGGGTCTGCGCCTCGACCCCCTGGACCGCGTCGACCACCAACAGCACCCCTTCGCAGGCGGCGAGCGCACGGCTGACTTCGTAGCCGAAGTCCACGTGTCCGGGGGTATCGATCAGGTTGATCAGGTAGGTTTCGCCATCTTCGGCCTTCCAGTGCAGGGCCACCGTCTGTGCTTTGATGGTGATGCCACGCTCGCGCTCGATGTCCATTTTATCGAGGAACTGCTCGCGCATTTCCCGGTCAGACACCGCGCCGGTGATCTGCAGAAGCCGATCCGCCAGCGTGGATTTTCCGTGGTCGATGTGCGCAATGATCGCGAAGTTGCGAATCCGCGACAATGGCTGTTCAAGTCCCACTCAAGGCCTCCCGATGCAGCGGTACTCAAAACCCAGCCGCCGCAGCTCTTCCGGGTCCCAGATGTTACGTCCATCAAACAAAATCGGGCGGCGCATCAGGGACTTCAGCAGGCTGAAGTCAGGGCTGCGAAACTCGTTCCACTCGGTGATGAGCAAAAGTGTATCCGCATCTTTGGCGGCTTCCATGGGACGATCCACGTAGCGAACCGCCTCGGGCAGTACCCGGCGGGCTTCGTGAATGGCCTCGGGATCATAGGCGACAATCTCGGCGCCTGCTTCCAGCAGCCGCTGCAGGATGGTGATCGCCGGTGCCTCGCGCATGTCATCGGTAGCGGGCTTGAAGGCCAGTCCCCACACGGCGACGCGCAAACCCGTGAGATCGGGGCCGAATTTTTCGACCACCATGTTCGCCAGCAGGTGCTTCTGGCGCTCGTTCACCGCCTCCACCGCATTGGCAACGGTCATTTCCATGCCGTGCTCGCGAGCGGTCTCCATCAGCGCGCGTACATCCTTGGGAAAGCATGATCCGCCGTAGCCAACCCCGGGGAAGAAGAAGCGCGTGCCGATACGCGAGTCTGTCCCTGCGCCCTTCCGCACCGCGTCCACATCTGCCCCCACCAAGGAGCACAGTGCCGCGATCTCGTTGATGAAGGAGATACGTGTCGCCAGAAAGGCGTTTGCCGTGTACTTGCACATCTCCGCCGAGCGGTTGTCCATGTACAAAATCGGCTTACCAGTACGAACCAGGGGTGCATACAGTTCGTCCATCACCTTGCGCGTTTCCGGGTGGGCGATGCCCACCACGATGCGGTCCGGACGGAGGAAGTCGTCGATCGCCGCTCCCTCCTTCAGAAATTCGGGGTTGGACACCACATCGAAGGGGAAGGCCATACTCTCCTTGAGCACGGCGCGCACCTTGTCCGCCGTTCCGACCGGCACCGTGGACTTGATGATCACCGTCATCGGCCCGGTTGCGACCGAGGCTACCGCTTTGGCTACCCCAAAAACCCCGGATAGGTCGGCAGATCCATCCGCTGCGGAGGGGGTTCCCACCGCGATAAAGGCCACTTTGCTCTTGGCCAGGGGCCCCGCAAGATCCCGGGTGAAGCGCAGGCGATCTTCGCGCACGTTGCGCTCGATCAGCTCGCCCAGTCCCGGCTCGTAGATGGGCACTTTCCCAGCGAGCAAGGCGCTGATCTTGGACTCGTCGTTGTCCACGCAGGTAACGGTGTGGCCCATATCGGCCATACAGGTGCCTACCACCAAGCCCACATAGCCGGTGCCGACGACGGTGATGTTCATTTGGGCACGTACATACGCTTCACGCGCGCCACAGCTTCCATCCGCTCCTCGGCGAGACGGTTGGATGCCTGGATAGTGGTAACACTTTCAGCACGGGCCTTGTTGATGACCTGCTTGACGGTGTTGAAGATGTTTGCTGCGTCCTGCATCGCCTTTTCGCGGGGGTAGTCCTTCAGCTCGGAGTAGACGTTGATGAGTCCACCCGCGTTGATCACATAGTCAGGGGCGTACACAATTCCGCGCTCGGAGACGGCGGCGCCATCGCGGGTCTCGTCGTCGAGCTGGTTGTTGGCGCCGCCACCGATGATGGGGGCCTGGATCATGGGGATGGTGCGGGCATTGATGATGCCGCCGATGGCGCAGGGGGCCAACACATCGGCCTGCGCACGGAAGAACTCGTCTCCCTCCAGCACCTGGCCGCCGAACTCGTCCACCACCCGCTTGATGCGGCGACTGGAGATGTCGGCGTACATCAGCTTTGCGCCGGATTCATGCAGGTATTTGGCCAACCAGTAGCCCACATTGCCCACGCCCTGGATGGCGATGGTGCGCCCGGCGAGGTCGGGGGAACCATAGACCACTTCCAGACAGGCGCGAATGCCGTGGAACACGCCCCAGGCGGTGACCGGCGAGGGATCGCCGGAGCCACCGTGGGCGGCGGCCGAGCCGGTGACCCAGCGGGTTTCGCGGCGGATATTGTCCATATCCTCGACCGTGGTGTTCATGTCTTCGGCGGTGATGTAGCGACCGCCGAGCGAGTCCACAAAGCGGCCAAAAGCCCGGAACAAGGCTTCGGTCTTCATGGCAGGGTCGCCCACGATGACGGCCTTGCCGCCGCCCAGATCCAGGCCGGCCACGGCGGCTTTGTAGGTCATTCCGCGGGAAAGACGGAGGACGTCCCGTACCGCTTCGGCTTCCGAAGCGTAGTTGTAGTAGCGGCAACCGCCCAGGGCAGGCCCCAGCGTGCTGTTGTGGACGCCGATAATGGCGCGCAGGCCGACATCGTCGTTTCGGCAGAAAACGACTTCCTCGTGGCCATACTGGGAGAGCTGTTCGAAGATATCCATGCTTGCCTCCGTGGGGGCGGCAGTCTATCCGGTTCGGCTCGCACCGTCACCTTTCCGGCGGCGGCCGGAATTCCGGTTAACCTCCCAAGATGATTGCGTTGCTTCTGCATATGCACCAGCCCGACTACCGGGATCCCAAGGATGGGCGCCCAACAATGCCCTGGGTGCGCCTGCATGCCACCCGCGGCTACCGGGACGTGCCGTTGTTGGCAAAAAAGCTCGGGGCAAGGCTGACCCTGAACCTGGTACCGTCGCTCATCGACCAGTGGGATTTTTACGCGGCAGGCGGAAAAGACATCCACCAGGAGCTGGCCGAACGTTCGGTACAGAGCCTGCGTCCACACGAAGTCTCTTGGATGTTGGAGAGCTTTTTTCATGGGCACCCCTCCTCCTTCCGCTGGTTTCCCGCCTGGGGACGCCTGCGGGCGCGTCGGGATGCGGGAGAACATTTTGATGCACAGGCCTTGCAGGATCTCCAGGTTTGGACAAATCTTGCTTGGTTCGGCTTTACGGCGCTTCAGGACTGGCCGGAGCTGGGTGAGCTGCGTCGGAAGGGCGCGGGCTTCAGCGAGGCCGAAAAGCTGCGGGTGCTCCAGATCCAAAGCCAGATCCTGCGTGATCTGAAGGGGCTCTACCGCGGTGGGCCGGAAATATCCGCCTCTCCCTACTTCC
>JBEIQS010000374.1:0-3613 GCA_040376425.1 Alphaproteobacteria bacterium
AGCATCGCGCCCTCCGCCGCGAGCCACCTTAGCCTGACCTGACCCGACTCGCTACGGCTGACCCCATAGGTCTAACATCCCCTGAACTTGCGCCTGCAGACTGCGGCCCTGCCGCGCCAGACGTTCCCGGCCTCGCCTGCCACGTTCCATGGCTTCCTCCGGGTCTTTGAGGATCTCCTCCAAGACCGACCGCAGCGCCCCCACATCCCCCGGGGGCACCAGCCACCCCACCTCGGCGTCCACCAGCTCAGGTATGCCCGAGACCGGCGTGGTCACCACCGGCAATCCCGCGGCCATCGCCTCGAGAAGGACCAGGGGAATGCCATCCTGATCCCCATCCGGCGCCACCACGCAGGGCAACACGAAGGCGGTCGCCCGGCCCATCGCAGCGTGCAGCTCGCGTCGTGAGCGCAGCCCCATCCTACGGATGTTGGCGGGAGGAGGAGGCAGCGCCGGCATGTCGCTGAACAGCTCCAGGGTCGCGGAGAGCCCATCCATCGCATCCAATAGGATGGGAAAGCCTTTTTTCGGCACCCATCGCCCAGCCGCCAGAAAGACCGGGGGGGCCTCTGGCGCGGCGTCCACCCGGTCTGAAAGCTGCACCCCACAGGGAACCAAGGCGGCTTCCAGGCTGTACAACCGACGGATCCACGCCTGATTGTAGCCCGAAATGGTCACCAGGGGGCGGGCCTGCGCCAGAAGGCGCCCCAATGCCGGTCGGGGCTTGAACAGGTCCACAGCGTGCACCGTAATGCCGATGGGCAGCCCTACACGGGCCGCCGCTGCGGCCGCCCACTCAGCCGCCTCGCCCGCAAAGTGAACATGCACACGTTGAACCTGGAGTCTACGCAGCAGCACCGCCAACCACAACACCCGGGGCACAATGTAGCCTGGACTACGGAACCACTCGAACAGGAGTGCCGGAAGCCAAGGCAGCCAGCCCCAGCGATGGGGCGGGTGGAACACCGGGTGCCCGAGCGGCTCGGCTCCCGGGTCGGGGCGGCTCCCGAAGGCGGCCAGCGCCACCGGCACACCGGCCGCGGCCACCCCCCGAATCTCATCATGGGCAAAGGTTTCGGTCAGCGTTGGAAAGTAACGCAGAACATAGAGGATCATCGTGGGATCCCCTCCAAAAACGTCTCCACCTCCGCGGCCCGATCGTCCCAGAAGCGCAGGCGACGCGGGCGCTCCGGCAAGGCGCAGGCGCGCGCGACCGCCGCCGCGATAGAGGCCGGGTCCTGCGGTTGGTAGTAGCAGGGCAGCTCCCCGGCGATCACGCGCACCGTGGGCAGATCGGCCGCCACGATGGGGATACCCGTGGCCAGGTAGTCCCAGAGCTTCAGCGGCGAGGTGAGCTGGCGCCCGAAGAGATTGTCCTCCAGTGGCAACAATAGTGCGTGGGCCGTGGCCAGCACCGAGGGCAAGCTCTGATAGTCCACTCCAGGTTGTACCTCTACATTTTCGGGCGTACCGCGGGGTGCGCCACCGACCAGCACCAGCCGGACCCCCTCCGGCCAATGAGGAAGAGAATCAAAAACCCGCTGTAAACCCTTATAGTCCCGCGGCGACCCCGCATAGAGAACCCGGATGTCCGCCGCCGGCTGCCGGAGCACCTGCCGATCCGGACGGGTCGCATTGTGGATCACCCGCCGAGAAGCCGGCAAAAAGGCGCCGTGGTGCTGCTCCCAAAGCGCCATCGTGCCCTCACAATTGGTGACCAGACCGCAACAACGGCGGAGCACCTCCCGCTCCAAACGCACCGACCCCGCGGGATCCCGCCCGGCCTCCCGATCCAGGGCGGAGTCCAGCTCGTGGCTCTCGATCACCACCGGAATTCGGGAAGGAATCAGCCGGATGTAGCGCTTGGCCCGCGCATAGACAATGCCGGGCTCTCGGCACCACGCCCACAGGCGGCTGCGAAACCAAAGGCCGGCACCGGGCGGCCAAACCGTAGGGGCAAGCTCCAGCTTCAGGCCCGGAGGCAGGTCCAGACCGAAGGGGGCCAGCGCCTCCGCCACCCCGCCCTCGCCCCCCCGATCGGCCAGAAGCTGCACCTGATGCCCCCGGCACGCCAGGGCATGGGTGGTATGCAGCACCTGGATGGCCTGGGCACGCAGGCTGGGGAGTCGGGGACGATAGAGGTGGAGGATCCGCACGCCGCGGATCTATCCCGCGCCGGGCCTCCCGCGGGCGCGCCCCGCTGCATCGGCCCACTCAGGTGCGGGCCGGCAAGAGCTCCGTACGCACGCCCACATGGCGCCGCAGGCGCTCGCAATCTGCCCGCAGCCACTCCGGAGAAGCCGACTGCCACCGCTGAAAAGCGGGCAGGATCTCGTTGGTCATCCACCGACGGCGCTGCTCCAGCTCCCCGGGATCGGTCCCCGGGAATTTGAGCACCGGCTGAGCGGTGTCAAAGCCCAGACGGAACACATACACCTGCGCCATAAAGTGGCGAAGATTCATGGAAAGACCTTCATAGAGAGGCTGGACGATCACCGCCTGCTCCACTTCACACAGCTCCAGAAGGGCCTGCTGCACCAGCACATCTGCGCCCTCCAGGTCCGTCCGGGCCAGCGCATCACTTTCCATCAGCTTGCGATAGCCGGACTCCAGGTCACCGCCGATGACCTGCCCATCACGAAAGGCCAAGGCACCGGCGGTCATGGTCCGGTAGATTGTCAGGTTTCCCTCGGCCAACATGGAGTAGAACTCCGGCATGGTGAGCGCCGTACCCCGCAGCACCACGTTGACCTGCCGCGCCACAAAGGCCGCCAGACCAAACCACCGGAAGAGAAAGGGATCCTCCAGGTAGATAGTTGCGTAGATCCCAGCGATTCGCAGGGCCCGCTCCGGCGGACGATCGCGGAACTCCCCGAGGAGGCTCAGCGCCAAGGCATCGTAGTCTTTGGCCATTTCAGCTCATAACCGAAATTGTGGCCGTCGGAACTAGCGCGCGTAGACCTCGAAGCGCTCGGGATGAAGGTGCTGCAGCGCCCGCACCACCACCCGCTTGCCAATCCGCTGTTCCAGCAGCTCCAAGGTCGAGAATTCATCCCCATAGAGCATGTCCGCCACGGCAGGGTGCGTATTCACAAACACCGTCTCCTTGCCGATTGCCCGCGTACATTCCCGCTGTACTTCGCGGAAAATTTCATAGCACACCGTCTGGCGACTACGGAGAGAGCCTCGCCCCTCGCAGTACATACAGGGCTCGGACAGGTAGCGGACCAGGTCCTCCTGCACCCGCTTGCGGGTCATCTCCACCAGGCCCAGCTCGGAAATCTTCAGAACATTGGTGCGCGCCCGATCTTTCTTCAGCTCCTCGTCCAAGGCCCGGTACACCTTGTCCCGGTTCTGCTCCTTGTCCATGTCGATGAAGTCGATGATGATGATGCCGCCGAGATTTCGCAGACGCAGCTGCCGCGCAATAGCCACGGCCGCCTCGAGGTTCGTGCGGAAGATGGTGTCTTCCAGCGTCCGGTGACCCACGAACGCGCCGGTATTCACGTCAATCGTCGTCATCGCCTCCGTCTGGTCAATCATCAGATAGCCACCCGACTTCAGCGGCACTTTGCGGTCCAGCGCTTTTTCTATTTCCTCTTCGACACCATGC
>JBEIQS010000294.1:0-5901 GCA_040376425.1 Alphaproteobacteria bacterium
CAACGGCCGCAGCGACAACGACCCGGTGGACGCCCCGTTCTGGTACCCCGATCAGGACGGCGACGGCTACGGAGACCCACTCTTTGAGCGGGAGGCCTGCCACGCCCCCGCCGCCGACTATGTGAACAACGGCGACGACTGCAACGATCGCACCGCCAATGCCGCCCCCGGGCTACCCGAGGTCTGCGGGGATGGGCTGGACACCAACTGCGACGGGCTCCCCGGCGACTGCACGGTGCAGGGAGAGCTATCACGCATGGCAAGGCTCACGGGGGATGTGCAGGGCGGACTTCTGGGAATCGGGGTCGCCAACCTGGGAGATCTCTCCGGCGACGGCTTGAATGAGGTCGCGGTCACCATTCCCTACGCGCCGGATGTCTCCAGCGCCACGGTGCTCTACATACTCCAGGGGCCCTACAGCGGCGAAAACCCCGCCCATCTCTCCGATCGGGGGCGCTTCACCGGCGACCGCCCCTTCTTGCCCTATGACGTCGCCAACGCCGGGGATCACACCGGGGACGGGATCAACGATATTCTGGTGAGTGACGGGGACTTTGCCACTGAGGGGGGAGGTGCCTACCTGCTGGATGGTTCCTGGAACTTCGTCGGTGCGCTGGAAGATCTGACCCTTGCGCACGTTCCCGGCATTGGGCCAGAGAGTGCGGTCGGGTGGCAGATCTTTGGCGAGTTCGATATGGACGGTGACAACCAGAGTGACGTGGCGGTCAACACCTACGCCATCACCGGACAGCTTCAGGTCTATGAAGGCCCCTTGTCCGGGGAGTTGGACTACCATCAGGACGCTCTGCTCAGCCTGACCGGAGTCGGAGAGGAAGACTTTTTCGGCGATCAGGCGGTCTTCGCCGACGTGGATGGAAACGGCTTGTTGGACGTGGTAACTTCGGCGACGAACCACATCGCCAACAACTCTATAGAGGGCCGGGTCTACTTGTTCCGGGATGTAGTCGGCGGCAGCGTTACCGCGGATGAGGCCGATACCACCTGGTATGGAGACGGGAATTCCCGGGTGGGCCTGACGCTGGATATAGGAGAGGACGCCAGCGGGGACGGCTACCCGGACATGTGGGTGGGGGCTTACGATCAGCTTGCGGGGCCCAACACCACCTCGCTGCGTCGTATGAGTATGGACAGCCCGGCCGGGCTGGTGAGCGACTACAGCCCGGTCACCATTACCACCTTCCAATATCCTTCGCTAGTGGTGGCTGACCTGAACCTGGACGGGACCGACGATCTGGTCATACGGGACGGCGAGACCACCGGGAGTACCGGAGGGATGATACATGTGTTCTTTGGCCCAATGGGGGGAACCTACAGCGCCTCCGCTGCCGATGCCTGGTTTGCAGGAGAGACGGACCTCAGCGGCAGTGCTATAGCCTTTGCAGGCGACACCGACGGCGATAACAGTATGGAGGTAGCGGTCGGCGTTCCCGACGCAGACAACGGCACCGGCGCCATCGTATTCCTGGAGTTTGACGCGTGGTGAGCGGGCTGCGATCTCCCGTCAATCCGCACCTCACCCCTCCACGGGGGTGGAAGGTGCTGCCATGATCCTTTTTCTACTCGCCTGCCTGAACGAGCCCCCTCCTGTCCAAAAGCACTCCGCAGCTCCCCCCGAAGAAGACGGCGACGGGGACGGCTACCGCACCATGGACGGAGACTGCGACGATCAAAACCCCGACATCCACCCCACCGCCGAAGAAGCCTGCGACTCTCCCATTGACCGCAACTGCGACGGCATCATCCCCTCTGACATCGACAACGACGGATTTCTCTGCGACGACTGCAACAACAACGACCCCCAGGTCTACCCCGGCGCGCCGGAATTCTGTGATGGTGTGGATCAAGACTGCAACGGCCGCAGCGACAACGACCCCGTGGACGCCCCGTTCTGGTACCCCGATCAGGACGGCGACGGCTACGGAGACCCACTCTTTGAGCGGGAGGCCTGCAACGCCCCCGCCGACGACTATGTGAACAACGGCGACGACTGCAACGATCGCACCGCCAATGCCGCCCCCGGGTTGCCCGAGGTCTGCGGGGATGGGCTGGACACCAACTGCGACGGGCTGCCCGGCAACTGCACGGTGCAGGGAGAGCTATCACCCATGGCAAGGCTCACGGGGGATGTGCAGGGGGCGGGTCTGGGAGCTGCGGTAGTCAACCTGGGGGATGTGACCGGCGATGGCCTGAACGAAGTGGCAGTGAGCTCTCCCTTTGCGCCTTACTATTCTCGCGAACGGGTCCTGTACATCCTCAAAGGCCCCTACAGCGGGGAGAATCCCGTGGCTATAGCCAGCCGCGGATCCTACACTGAGCATGCCTTTGGCGATGCCTCCACAACCCTCGGCTATGTGATGGCCAACGCCGGGGATCACACCGGCGATGGCATCAACGACATCCTGATCGGCCAGCTGGGGAGCGACGCCAGTGGGGGCGTCTACCTGCTGAACGGGGCCTGGAACTCCGTCGGGGTGGTGGAGGAGGAGGCGCTGGCCTCTATTCCCCCGATCAGTCCCGACAGCTATGTAGCCGCCCGGGGTTTCGGCGACTTTGACCTGGAAGGTGACGGGCAGCAGGATGTGGCGGTGACCGCCTACGCCGATCCCTGCCACATGCAGGTGTTTGCCGGTCCCCTCACCGGGGAGCTGGACTATCAGCAGGATGCCCTGCTCACCCTCACCGGCGGCACCGACGACTTCGGAAATCAGGCGGTGTTTGCCGACGTGGACGGCAATGGCCAGACCGATGTGGTGACCTCGGCGCGGTACTATGAGGCCAACAGCCAGATTGAGGGTCGCGTGTACCTGTTCCGTGACGTGGGCGGTGGCAGCTACACCGCAGACGAGGCGGACAACATCTGGTATGGGGAGGGGGATGCCCAGGTGGGGCAGACGCTGGCTCTGGGGGAGGATGCCGGGGGGGATGGCTATCCGGATCTGTGGGTGAGTGCCTATGATCAACTGGCCGGGCCCAACACCAGCTCCGTGCGGCGGATGAGTATGGACAGCCCGTCGGGGCTGCTGACCGACTACAGCCCGGTCACCATCACCGCCTTTCAATATGTGTCGCTGGTGGCCGCGGACCTGAACCTGGACGGCACTGACGATCTGGTGCTTGCGGATGGGGAGTTCAACGGGACCACGCAGGGCAAGGTGCATGTGTTCTTCGGCCCGATGGGGGGCAGCTACAGCGCCTCCGCCGCCGATGCCTGGTTTGACGGTGAGGAGGGCCTGAACACTCCCAGCATGACTTTTGTGGGGGATACCGACGGGGACAACAGCATGGAGGTGGCCATCGGCATTTCTGAGGCAGACATCGGCACCGGCGCCATCATATTCCTGGAGTTTGACGCGTGGTGAGTGCGCGGCTACACCCCCCTTTGGACTGAATGAGCCCTCATTCAGCCGCAGACATAGGAAAACCCGGTGCTGCTGATCTCCTTCGCCCTCGCCGCTGAAACTGTGATCCTGCTCGAAGGAGAGGTCCCGACCACCGGCCCGGACCACTTCTTCTTGCCCTTTGAACTCCCCCCCGGCATCGTGGAGGTGGAGCTTCGCCACGAGGATCTCTCCGATGCCAACATTCTGGACTGGGGCCTTGATGGGCCGGAGGGTTTTCGCGGTTGGGGCGGCGGCAATGCCGAGCCGGCGATCGTGGGGGAGCTGGCCGCTTCGCGCTCCTACCTGCCCGGCACCCTGACGCCCGGCACCTGGCAGGTGGTGGTGGGCAGAGCAAAAATCGTCGAAGAGCCCGCCTTCTACCGGGTGGAAGTGGTGCTGCGGGACGAGGCAACCCTGCCGCCGCAGCCAGAGCGTCGCCCCTACGAGGATGCGCCGGCACTCAAGACGGGGGCGCGCTGGTATGCGGGAGATTTCCACGTCCATAGCCGTGAAAGTGGCGACGCATCGCCCAGTTTGGACGAGATCGCCACCTTCGCCACGGGGCGCGGGCTGGACTTTGTGGCGCTCTCCGACCACAACACCACCTCCCAGTTGGAGTGGATCGGCGACGCCCAGGACCGGCATCCCACCTTACTTTTTGTACCCTCCGTGGAGTTTACCACCTACGACGGTCACGCCAACGGCATCGGCGCCACCCGCTGGGTGGACCACCGCATCGGCCAGCCGGGCGTGGACATCGCCGCAGCCGTCGCCGATTTTCAGGACCAAGGCGCGTTCTTTTCTATCAACCACCCCAACCTGAACCTGGGCGAGCTGTGCATCGGCTGCGCCTGGGACCAGCAACTGGATCCGGGGCAGATCCGGGGCATGGAGATCATCACGGGCGGCTGGGACCCGGTGGGAAAGCTCTTTTTTGAACAGACCCTCGCGCAGTGGGAAGGCTATCTGGACCAGGGCTACCCGGTGGTACCCATCGGGGGCAGCGATGATCACCAGGCGGGCCAGGATGGGGGAGCAACGGCCAGCCCCATCGGTAGTCCAACCACGCTGGTTTGGGCAGAAGAACTTTCTGTACCTGCATTGTTGGAAGGCCTGCGAGCAGGTCGCACGGTGGTAAAGCTACAGGGACCGGATGATCCCATGGTGGAGCTGTGGCCTGCAAATACCGGGATAGAGGCGACGGTGACCGGCGGTATCGGTTCGGAGTTGCACTGGTTTATCCGCGGGACCGAGGTGGAGGTGGTGGCGATCACCGAAGACCCCCAGCGCGTACTCTTGCAGCGCCTGGGGGAGCGGGGACGCGCGGAGCTGTGGGTGGACGGCCGGCCCCGGGTACTGACCAACTACCTGCCCATTCCCTGGCCGATTGAGGAGCTGAACAAGGACTGCGGTTGCGCCCAAAACAGCGCCGCCTTCCTCCTCTTCCCCCTCCTCCTGCTGCGCCGCCGCTACCCGAGCTGACCGGGCCCCCACGGCACCGTGCCGTCCACCACCCAGCGCCCGTACTCTTTGACCCAAGACTGCTCGAAGGTGGTTTTTTCCACGTTTCCGATCCGCTCGTCGAAGTACTCGATGCGCACCATCACCGTGCCCTCGCGGGTGCGTGGGCGCTGCTCTTTGTCCAAGACCGTCCCCACGTCCGTTTGCAGGATCTCGACGTTGGAAAAACGCCAGGGCGGCTCCGCCACAAAGGCGGCCAGCGCGGACCGATGCAGCGGGCTTTCCAGGTAGTGACCCGCGCGGTTTGCCTCTCCCCACCGAACAAAAACCCAATAGTCCTGCGCACTCGCAGCCAGCCCCTGACGCTCTTGCGCCATCATAAAGGGACTATCCATCATTTTCGTCGCGCAGCCGAGGAGGATCCACCACATCGGTGCTTATTATCCTCTTATGCCTTCTTTTGCCGCCAAAGTTCCCTTTGATCCCGTCCACCCCAAAGCCTTGGCGATCTACTGCTCGGACGGGCGATTTACCAGTGCGGTGGAGGAGTTGTTGGCCGCCGAGGGGCATAGCCGCCTGGATGTGCTGTGTGTCCCCGGAGGGCCGGGGCTCTTCAACCTGTTTTCGACGGGCTTCGTCGAGCGGGAAGCCGCGCGGAACGCCGCACATTTCTTGATCGAAGGCCACAAGATCCAGGAGATCTTCCTGATCGCCCACCATGGCTGCGGCTGGTACCAGAGCAAGATGCCCCATCAGGAAGCCGGGAAGATCGGAGCCGCGCAGGCACAGGATTTGCGGGTCGCCTCCGAGCTTTTGCTGGAGCGCTACCCCAGCCTGACCGTCCGGCGCTACCTGGCGCAGGTGAAGGCCGAGCGGGTCCACTTTCATGAGGTCCCGGCCACCGTCCCGCGCGCCTGAGCGGCGGCGGAGGCGTTAAGGGGCGAGGGGAGGTGGTGGTGAGCTGGTGGCTGTTGCTCGCATGTGTGCACAAAGTCCAGATCACCTCCTACCCGGCGGGTGCGGTGCTGTTTCTGGATGG
>JBEIQS010000416.1:0-2774 GCA_040376425.1 Alphaproteobacteria bacterium
CCCCACCGCTGCCTTTCCCGCCAGGGCCGCCGCCTGGATCACCGCCTGCGCGTCGTCTTCCTCCTGCGTCTCTGCCTCCTCGCCATATCCCTGTTTCGCCAGCCGCACTTGCTCCCCAGGCATTTACGCGGCCCGGCTCGCGCGTCCGCAGATAGCGGCGGTAGTCCAGACCCGGCCTCAGCGCCCCCACCATACGGGTGGAGAGGTTGGCCCCCAACTGCTCGTCCCGAAAAAAAGCGGCGGCAAAGTTGCCGACCAGTGCATTTTTTCCGCCCACCCAGCCTGCCTGTACATTCAGCGGCGGCCGCAGCCAGCCGTCGAACTCGCCCACCCGGGTGCCCGAAAAGCCATCGGATTCTGACCAGGAAAAGGCCCCCACGCCAGCCGGAACCCAGGAGATTCCTGCCAGAGCGGCTGCATGTACGGTACCCAGGAGCCAGAGCATTTTTGGATCCTAACCGCCGGAGCCCCTGGCGGCCGGACAAAACCGCCCGAGGATCCACCTGAGAAAACCGTCGCAACTGCTGACGAAACCGTCGACGAAGGGTGTCGAAATTTCGACACCCCGCTACCGGAAAAGGCAGGTAGATCCTTTGGCACGAATTTTGCATGCCACATGGCCACCCCCCGGAGTCCGTCATGGCCAGTCAAAAAAGTTCCCTCAAGGCAGATGTGTGTGCTGTCGATTATAGTACCATGGTGAAGCACCTTTCTCTCCTCCTTCTGCTCTCCCTGACCGGCTGCGAAACCGCCGACAAGCTCCTGGACGAGGCGCTTGCCCCGCAGATGGTCTGGGGAGCACCACAGATGAACGCCCTCTACGCCCCCACGGCCGAGGTGCACGCATCGGTGGTTCTGATCGATGCGGACACGGACTGGGCGGATCTACAGGGGGCGTGGCTGCAGGATGGGGTTCAGGTGGCGATTGCCGGCATTGATCCCACCAACGGGAACGCCATCTGGAATTACGGGATCTTGCCCTTGGGAGACTACGAGCTGGGTTTTGTCGCCAACGATCCGGATGGGCACAGCAACAGCAGCACCGTGACCATCCATGTGACCGAAGTGGATAGCGATGGCGACGGGGTGGTCGATGGAGAGGACTGCGATCCCCTGGATGGAGCGGTGTATCTGGACGGTGCATGGTACCCCGATCAGGATGGAGATGGGCTGGGCGACACGACAGGGATGGTCCTCATCGACTGCGGCCCACTGGCGCAGACCGCCAACAACAACCTGGACTGCGATGATACCGATCCGGTCAAGGGCGAAAAAGGAACCTGGTATTTGGACAAAGACGGGGACGGCCTGGGGAACCCCAACGAATTGGAGGAATGTGGCCCCGGCTATCAGCTCGTCGAGAATCCCGATGACTGCGACGACACCGACGCAAACCGGGTGCAGCCGGGGCTCTGGTACCGCGACGCCGATGGCGATGGTTTTGGCAATGCCGACGATTCCGACGACTGTGGTCCGCCGCTCGGCTATGTGGAAAATGGGGATGATTGCGACGACTCGGTGACGCTGGCCTTTCCCGGCGGCATCGAAATCTGCGACGGGGCCGACAACGACTGCAACGGGGCGGTGGATGACTACACCACCGACGGCACGATCTGGTACTCCGATGCCGACGGAGACGGCCACGGAGATCCCTCCATTTTTGCGGTACTCTGTGAAGAACCCCTTGGAGGGGTGCTCAGCAGCGACGACTGCGACGACCAGGATCCGCTGATCTACACCGGCGCCGTGGAATATTGTCCGGAAGCCGGAAAGGCCGCAGTAGACAGCAACTGTGATGGCACGGCAGGAGCTCCCCGCTGGTGGACGGACATCGACGGGGACGGCTATGGCAACCCGGCCTCGCTTGTGGGGGCCATTGGCTGTGAAGATCCTTCGGTGATGAATGCCCTGGTTGCGCCAAATGATCAAGATTGTGACGATAGCTTTGCCAACATCAACCCCGCGATGGACGAGCTGTGCGACCCCAACAACGTAGACGAGAATTGTGATGGCGTAGCCGACGATTCTTCGGCAGTGAACCTCTACACCTGGTACACCACCGATCTGGATGGGGACGGGTACGGAGACGCGGACATCACAGTTCTGGCCTGTGAAAATCCGCTGGGCCCCTACCCCGGAGATGTACTCCCTGGAGGCGACTGCGACGATACCCGCCTTCTGATCCATCCAGGGGTGGTGGAGAGCTGCAACCTCGTGGACGACGACTGCAACGGGGCGGTGGACGACAACGCCTCGGACGCCGACTCCTGGTTGGAGGATCTGGACCAGGACAGCTACGGCAACAAGGACGAGGTGGTCCTCTCCTGTAGCCAACCGGTCGGCTATGTAGCCCAGCCTACCGATCCCTCCGATGTGGACTGCGACGAGAGCAATCCGGACATCAGCCCGGGGGATCCTGAGGTTTGTGATGACTTCAATGTGGACGAAAATTGCGATGGTACGCCGGAAGATGGCACCGCTTCCGGGCAGAAGACCTATTACTGGGATGGGGACGGGGACGGCTATGCTGCGGCCGGGGCAGCCACCTACATGGCCTGCGACGCACTCGCCAACTATGTGGAAGCGACCGGCGATTGCGACGACAGCAACGGGGGTGCCTGGCCGCGTATCGGCTACACCGATACCTGCGACGCCACCGACAACGACTGTGATGGCACGGCAGACGAGGATGCAGCGGGGGATGTATATGAGCCGAACGACAGCGATACGGCGGCGGCGGTGTTGACGCCGGTGGCGACGGGGCAGGTATCTCC
>JBEIQS010000381.1:0-3483 GCA_040376425.1 Alphaproteobacteria bacterium
ATGTAGGCCCAGCCGGTCACCAGCGTGCTTCCAAAACTGGCCCGGAACTCCTCGAATTCGGAGCCGTCCACCACCCGGGCGATCACCTCGCGGACGTCGTAGGGCTGGCTGGGGCGTGGTGGCACAATCCCGTAGATTTCCTGAGGATCATAGAGAGGCGGACGCGGGGCCCGCTGCGGACGCGGCAGCCCCTGGCCGGGCAGCTTCTCCGCCATCCGTCGTAACATCTCGATCGCTTCGTCGTCATTTTCGGCGAGGTAGTCCGATACTCCCGAAAGACCACAGTGTACTTCTACCCCACCCAATTCTTCAGCGGTCACGTCCTCGCCGGTGGCGGCTTCCACCAAGGGGGGCCCGCCCAGAAAAATCGCGCCGGTGCCCCGTACCTGCACCACCTCGTCGCTCATCGCCGGGATGTAGGCTGCACCCGCCGTACAAAGCCCCATCACACCGGTAAGCTGAGGGATGCCCATCCGTGACATCCAGGCCTGATTATAGAAGATTCGACCGCCATCATCCACGTCCGGGAACACCTCGGACTGCAGGGGCAGGTAGGCCCCGCCGGAGTCCACCAGTGAGATGAAGGGCAGCCGGTTCTCCATGGCGATCTGCTGCAATCGAAGTGCCTTTTTGACGCCCATAGGGTAGACGGTTCCGCCCTTGACCATCGCATCGCTGGCGCTGATCATCACGGTCCGGCCGCTCACCATGCCGATGCCCGCCAGGGTGCCCGCCTTGTGGACCTTTCCGTCGTCGTACATGCCGCGTGCGGTGAGCGCCCCGATCTCCAGAAAAGGTGAGCCGGGATCGAGCAACTTCTGCACCCGCTCGGCAGCGGTGAGCTTGCCCTGCTCCTTGTGGCGTGCAAGGGCGCGGGCCGACCGATCCTCCGCTGCAAGCCTCAATTCGTCGCGCAAGCGGTCCAACTGCTGGCGCATGGCAGCAGCGTTGGCCGCAAAGGTGGGAGAGGATGGTTCGACGGCAGTGGGCAGAGGCAGCATCCAGGCTCCGGCAAGCCCCCCATTTATCGCCCGGACTGTAGTCTGTCCGCTGTTCTTCAGCGGTCTTTCTCCGCTACACTGAGTACACCATCCGGGACCCATGAACCGACGCCGCTTCATCTTGAGTACCTTTGTGCTCGCAGCCTGCGCCCGGGATTCCGTCCCGATCAAAGAGTCGACCGGTACAACGGACTCTCTTCCGCCTGACGACACGGATCCGCTCACGCCGATCACTTCCAACGACCGCTTCTATGTCACCACCTACAATTCCTCCAAGGTCCCCGGGAAAAGCTGGGTTGACGGCTGGACCCTGGCCATAGATGGCTTGGTGGATCGCCCACGCAGCATCGACCTGGCCGGCCTGAAGGCCCTGGGCGGCGAAGAGGTGGAGCATACGCTGGAGTGCATCGGGAACCGCTCCAGCTCGGCGATCGGAAATGCGCTCTGGCGCGGCGTCCGCAGGAAAACGCTGCTGGAACATCTGGGGGTCCTTCCCGAAGAAGGTGCGACACATCTGCGGTTCTTCTGCGGGGATGGCTACGATACCGCCGTGCCGATCACCGATCTGGACCGGGGGCTGATGCTGGTGTGGGAGATGAACGGGGTGCCGCTTCCCACCGACCACGGCGCACCGGTGCGGGTGTTGAACCCCGGCCGCTACGGTATGAAAAATCCCAAATGGATCGAAGGGATTTCTCTGGACGACCACTCCGAGCCGGGAAGCTGGGAGCGGGTGGGCTGGTCGGACGACTGCACCTATCAGATCCATAGCTGGATCCACCTGCCCGCCCCGGGGTCCGAAGTACCCGCCGAGGGCCTGGAGCTGCGGGGCTCGGCCTACGCCGGGCTGGCCCCGGTGGTGAAGGTGGAGCTGAGCCAGGACCTAGGTGTAACCTGGGAAGAGGCAGAGTTGACCTACAATCCCGGGGCGAACGTGTGGGTGCTGTGGCGCTACCTTCTGCGCAGTACCGCACAAAAACAGGAAGTGTGGGTACGGGCCACGGTAGAGGATGGGCGGGTGCAGGAGGAGATCGAGAGTGGCGATGTAGACCTGGACGGATTTGAAGGAATCCACATGCGCAACTACGGCTGAGCGGCTGGGGTGACGCAGCGTCGCTCCATAAATGACTCCCGCTCGCCCGTCACCGCGACCACACGGTCCTCAAAGGGCCCGCCGGACCACTCCGCCAGACCACGGGGTCGGTCCAGCCAGCGCAGGGTGGCCTGTGGGGCTCCGTCCAGGTGCAGGATCCATACTTCCCGCTCAAAGACCCCTTCGATCTCTCGGAGCCTCCATGAGCCTTTTCCGTAGATGAGCACCGGATCGCCCATCAGCGTCTTGTCGATGTAGAAGCGGGGGGATGCTCCCCCACAGCCCTCCTCGATCACCCAGCCCCCTCCGTCGTTTTTCAGCGCGATCCAGCGCGCCGGAAGCATGGAAAGGGACTGGGAAGCGGTGGGCGGCGGCGGAGTGGGCCGCGGCCGCGCCGGTGGATCACAGGCGACCGCGACACATGATACAAAGAACAGATGTATCAATAATACTCTTGTTGCATCTATGTTTCGCTGTCGCATAGCCCGATGTATCACACCCAAGGCCCGCCTGAGGATAGGACCCGGGCCACCGATCTCCTCCCCATGGAGGCCCGTCAGCGGCATCGCTGAAACCACCCGGCCTCGCCGGCCAGGCTGAACCAGCCACCGATCTGCGGAACCAATCGCTCAGGATCGGAAGCAACGGCGCTCTCCAGCGCTTCTTCCAGGGGAAGACCCCGAGAAAGGCCACACAGGAGCAGGTACAGCTCGGGGGGGACATCCCGGTGGCGCACCCGGTGCCCGCGCCGGAACACGACGATGGGAAAATCTCCCTCCTGCAACACCGGGACTTCTCCGCCCATCAGCAGGGCCGAGCGCAGGTGGTGGACATTCCGGCGCAGCCGAAGCAACTGCACGGGAGGCGCAAGCTGAAGGGGAGGGAGCTCGCCCAGGTCCGCAGGACCCAAGGGCAACCCCGCAGCGGCCTCAAAAGCCTCGGCCACCGCCCACTCCAGCCGCGCCATGTCCACCTGCTCAGCGGGGGCACCCGTGCTCTCCAACCAGTCGCCCAACCTGTGGTGGATGTGGTTCAACGTCCAGGAAGAAGGCGGTGTAGCTTCCAGGTAGCCCCACAGCACCCGCTCGGCCTGCTCCCCCAGCAGGTGCAGCAGCCCTGGCACATCTTCGGCCAGAGCGTCGTAGATGCGGAGCCGGTATTGCTGGCGGTACACGCCGATCATCTCCGTAGGATCCAGGGCATCGCTGCCTGAAAACCACTGCGGGTCGGCGGGGGCCGCGCCGCTGATCATGGCGACCATGTGCGCCTGCCAGTGCTCGGGAAGGCTCATCCGCGCTCCACAAGCGCCTGATCCCGGTGCTCTTTGGCGGTGGCAACCTCGATTTGAAGGCGTTGAAACGATGGAATATTGCCATCCCACTCGATCAG
>JBEIQS010000366.1:0-3801 GCA_040376425.1 Alphaproteobacteria bacterium
ATCCCGGTCGGAGAAAACTTTGACGGTTCTACCCAGGTTGTCCGAGGCGGCTGCCCCGGTGATTTTGGCATCGGCGGTGCTCAAAAGGCGACTGCCGTAGGTACCGGGCGACAGGATCAGGTACACCGCCCCCGCCTCGCTGCCCCCACTGTCGTTTCCATAGGCCCCGACCACCAGATCATCGAGGCCATCGCCGTCAAAATCGCCGGCGGCGGCGCCGTGGCCCGCGTAGTCCGAGCTGCTCTCCCCGGTGTAGCTTCCGGAGCTGCTCGTACTGGTGCCACTGTACAGGTACACCGTCCCTTTGCTGACGCTATACGTGGAGTCCGCACAGAAGTAGTCGTGGTTGGTGCCGCCATCCCAATCGCCGAGGGCCCCCCCGCTGTTGCAGGGCAGGCTGCGCATGTAGTAGCCGTAGGTGGAAAGTCCAGTATGTCCGCCGCGGTAGCTCAACGACGTGTTGCTGTTGGCCATCACCAGGTAGTCCTCCAACCCGTCCGCACTCACGTCGCCCAGGTTGGCGATCTGACTGCCGTAGATTCCGTCATAGGAGCTGGAGGTGTTGTAGTCCAGGAAGTCGTCGTGATAGGAAGCCGTCCACGCGCCTGCATAGATCGGTCCGTAATATCCAAAGACCGCCCCGGCTGCGGCCCCGGAGTAGTTGTAGCCGGAGTCGCCCACCAGCAGATCCCCCAGCCCGTCGCCGTCGAAGTCGCCGCCTGCGAGCCCTACGCCGAAGGCCGCCTGTAGGCCGATTCCGTAGATTTTATGGTCGTAGTTGGCATCGGCGCTCTCGCTACCACTCCAGCCCGGACAGCTCCGGTCAGCGCCGCTGCAGTCCTGGTCTACGCTGTCCCCACAGATGTCCGTGGCACCCGGCGAGATGGCGGCGCTCGCATCGTTGCAGTCGCTGCTGCTGCTCACCGATCCGGCGGGGGCATCACAGGCGCTCACCGGGGCCGCAGATCCGTAGCCGTCGCCGTCACTATCGACGTACCAGCTCGATTGTCCTGATACACTGGGGTCTGTATCATCCACCAGACCGTCGCAGTCCTCGTCGGTGTTGGCCGCGTCGCAGAGCTCGGTGGCGCCTGGTCGGATGGCGGCGCTGCTGTCGTTGCAGTCGCTGCTGCTGCTGTAGTAGCCGCTGGGTGCATCACAGAAGCTGCTGCTGCTGCTTCCGGCATAGCCGTCCCCATCCATATCCGCGTAGTAGGCAGTTTTTCCCGTGGCGCTGCTGTCGGTATCGTCGGTCAGGCCGTCACAGTCTTCGTCGCTGTTCTGGGCGTCACAGACTTCGGTGGCGGCCGGGCTCACGGCGCTGTTGGTGTCGTTGCAGTCGCCTCCGACGGCGGTGGTGCCGGAGGGTGTGTCACAGGCCAGGGCGCCGGCGCTGCTGTTGCCGTAGCCGTCCCCGTCGCTATCCGCGTACCAGGTGGATTTTCCTGATACATTGCTGTCTGTATCATCGGCCAGCCCGTCGCAGTCTTCGTCGGTGTTGGCCACATCGCAGAGCTCGGTACCCCCGGGGTTGACGGTAGTGCTTTGATCGTTGCAGTCCCCGCCGGTGGCCACATAGCCGCCCGGACGATCACATGCGCTGGTGGCAGCAGCACCGTAGCCGTCTCCGTCACTATCCTGGTACCAGGTGGATGTTCCGGACACTGAGCTGTCACCATCGTCCGCCACACCGTCGCAATCCTCGTCGGTGTTGGCCGCGTCGCAGACCTCGGAGCCGCCCGGGTGGATAGCCCCCTGGCTGTCGTTGCAGTCGCCACCTGCCGCCACGTAGCCACTGGGCGCGTCGCAGAGCAACAGGCTGCTGCTGCCGTAGCCATCGCGGTCACTATCAAGGTACCATGAAGACTTTCCTGATACATCCCCGTCTGTATCATCGGCATAGCCGTCGCAGTCTTCGTCCGTGTTGGCGGCATCGCACAGCTCGGTCGCACCGGGGTGGATGGCGGCGTTGCTGTCGTCGCAGTCGCTGCTGTTGCTCACCGATCCGGCGGGCGCATCGCAGGCCAGGACGGCCGCAGCGCCATAGCTGTCTCCGTCACTATCCATGTAGTAGGTGGATTTTCCAGAAGCGGCACTGTCCGCATCATCCGCCTGCCCGTTGCAGTCCTCGTCGGTATTGGCGCCGTCGCAGAGCTCGGTCGCTCCAGGGGCCACGGCCGCATTGCCGTCGTCGCAGTCCCCGGCGGTCGCTACCATGCCCGCACCCATGTCGCAGGCCGCTACCGCTGTATCACCGTAGCCATCTCCATCTTGATCAAGGTACCAGGTGGATGTTCCTGATACAGTGCTGTCTGTATCATCGGACAGTCCGTCGCAATCCTCGTCCGTGTTTGCAGCGTCGCACAGCTCTACCAGGCCCGGGTTGCGGCCGGGATCGCCGTCGTCGCAGTCCGTGGCGTCGGCCACCGCACCCACCGGGGCCGCACAGGCCCAAAGCGGCGCCGACACGTCGCCGTAGCCGTCGCCATCGGCATCCGTATACCAGGGAAGATCCAGCCCTTCATCGACGTTGCCATCGCAGTTGTCGTCCCGGCTGTTGCAGGACTCCACCCCTTCGGGAGAGACGGCGGCATCGGCGTCATCACAGTCGTTGCAGGCGGCAAAGCCGTCGGAGTCGGCATCCGCAAAGGCGACGGAGCCGTCGCAGTTGTAGTCGGTGGGATCGGCGCAGTCGGTCTCGGCGGCCCCGGGGTGGATGTCCGCGCGCTGGTCGTCGCAATCCCCCCCCTGCTCGGCGGCCTCTGCCGGGGCGGTGCAGGAAGCTCCGATCAAGCTTTCCCCGTAGCCATCCCCGTCGGCGTCGGCGTACCAGAGAGGAGCATCCTCCGCTTCTTCGTCCACCTCGTCGTTGCAGTTGTTGTCCACGCCGTCGCACAGCTCGGGCGCATCGGGGTTCACCGTGGCATGGGCGTCGTCACAGTCCACGCTGGCGTCGTAGCCGTCGCTGTCCGCATCGATGGGCTGATACGGCGGCTTGCCGCTGTCGTCGCCTGCGGGTTTTTCGGGGGTGCAGGCCGCAAGGAAGAGGAGGACGAGGTGCATGGACCTTGGGGGAGAGGGGCCAGAGTATAGCTGAAGACGGCGCGAAGCAAAGGGGTACCGACATCTCTGCCGCACCTGCCCGCGACCATCCCGTGGGCATCTCCAACATTCTGCAATCATTTCATAGGGATACTACCGATCATGCTGGTTGGCACGCCTCTTGCATAAGCTCCTGACGTACCCCCGGAGTCCCAATGCGCAGCCTCTCCTTCCTCCTCCCTCTTCTTGTTGCTACCGCCTGTTTCGATGAGCCCTCGGTGATCCTTCCGCAGCCGCTTCCCGACGATAGCCCGGCGCTCGCGGAAGGCATGTACGAGCTGCAGGTGGTGGCCGTGGACGACATTTCCTGCCCCGGCATGCGGGCCCGCGACTTGATCGGCCAGGAGATGTGGGGCGCCTTTGCGCGGGCCGGCAAAAAGGTCAACTTTGACCTTCAGGGTCTGCCCATGGAGGGGCGGATGAAGGAGGGTCGCGTCTCCATGGCCGGCAGCCTGGAGATGTCCGAACCCGAGCCGGTTCCCATGGATGAACCTGTGGAACCCAGCGGCAATCCGGACGATCCCACCTCCTCCGGCGACCCCGACGATCCCACCTCCTCCGATGACCCCTCCGGCGGCGGCAGCCAACCGGACTGCGGCGAGGGTGGCTCCTCCGGGTCTTCTGAACCTTCGTCGGGCTCTTCGGGCGGCTCTACCCGGCCCGATGACGGCTGCGGCGAGCCCGAGGTTCTGTCCATGC
>JBEIQS010000437.1:0-2335 GCA_040376425.1 Alphaproteobacteria bacterium
CACGCCAGAGGCTGGAGGCCGAATTGGAGCTGGTCCGCAAAGGGATCACCCCCTGGCCGCCCGAAGTCGAGCGTTTTCGAGAGCAACTCCGACGTTCCGGCATCCTCCACCATCTGTTGGCCGAGGTGGTGGAGGTCCGAGAAGATGTTTGGCGTCCGGCGATCGAAGCCTTTTTTGGGCGCCATCGCCTTGCGGTACTGGTGCATGACCCCACTACCTGGGCCGAGGCTGCGGCGCTCTCCCGTCGTCTGGCCTATCCACATGGTGTTCTGGCCCCCGACATCAAAGGCAGCTCTCCCGCCGATCAGATGGGCCTGTTCACCCTGCTGGAGGTACGGGAGCCGCGCTATCGGTCGCTGATCGCCCGGCTGGTTCGCCATGTGGAGACAGGAGAGCCGCCCGACCCTCTGGCGCCGATTCGGCAGGGGGAACGCCTCGCTCAGGATGGTTTTGGGCTGTCCCGTGTGGAGGCACGGCGGATGTCGGAACCCCGGTTTTTCCTGGGCCGGGGAGCACGCGAACAGCAGCGGCAGCAACTGGAGACGGAGCTGGAAAAGCTGGCGGGAGAGGAGCAGCTTTGGCAGTACCAACAACAAAAAATTCGTCGGGAACGGGAGCTGTTCCGGCAACAGATTGTTCGGCAGGAGGCCAGGCTACGTTGGGAGGCAGCCCGCGACGAATTTTCGGTAGTTCAGCTTACACTTCAGGCCGAAATCGGGGCGGTTCTGGCTTTGGACGCAGATCTGAAGGCGCTCCAGGTGGAAGGAGAATCCTATCGCGCGACCCGTGAACGCCTGGGAAAGCAGATCGGGGCAGTGGAGGAGAGAAAAAATGTATCGACGTCTGCATTAGATCAGACGACAAAAAGAATCGCGGCGCTGCTCCCCGGCCTATCAGAGGCGGAGGCCGAGCTGGGAATACGGCTCGCTCAGCCCGTTGGCACACGCGACGCGGAGATCGACCGGATCCTGGAGGAGAAGCTGCCGCTCAAATCGCTGGATTCTTACATCGTCACCCTCGATCAGGAGCTGGGACGCTTTACCGCCGATGAGCGCGACCGCCTGTTGCCCGTGAACCTGGACCGGCAAAAAAGTGAGGTCAATGCCGTCCAAAAGCGTCTGGAGGAGCTGGCCGGTGGCCTGGATGCCACCCGACGCGCCGCCGAGGAGGCTCGGGATCAATACCATCGCACCACAGAGCGGGTGTTCCGCAGCTATTTTGCCCGTCTGAAGGAGGCCGCGCAGTCCCTGGACTTTCAGTTGGAGGGTCGCTTGGAAGAGCGGGACGACGACCAGTTTTCCTGTGTGGTGCGGGTGCGGGTCGGCGAAAAGGCGCCGGTCCACCACGACTCCGAAGACCTGTCGGGAGGGCAGAAGGCGGCCCTGTCCATTTTGATGGGGATGATCGCGGTCTCCCTGGAGACCGACAGCGCCGGCTTTTTTCTCATCGACGAGCCTTTTTCTGCGTCTGATGTCCATAAAATCAACGAGCTGGGCAATTTTCTGGGGCGGACCGGGGCGCAGTATCTGTTGTCGATGCCCACCACCTCGGACCTGCAGCAGTGTGGGGACTGGCTCTCGGCGGTGTGGCTGTGTACCCGGAGCCGGGGGGTGATGGAGGTTGGAGGCCGGGTTCCCCTTGCACCTCGCATCAAGCTCAGCCTGAGAGCTCCCGATGGGCCGTAGCTACCGGAGCGAGGGATCGGATCGGCGCTGGGTGGAGGTGGAGGGAGCGCCAACATCCGAAAAAACAAAAATCCCTCCGGCGGCACTGCGGCTGTTGGCGGGGGCACTGGATTCCGGGCTCTGTCGATGGCAGACGGCCGGACGGGCCGCCGGTCCGGGGGTGGATCAGGTGATGGCGGAAGCTTTTTTGGAGGAGCTGCTGGAGTATGGCCTGGTCCGGGTGCATGAGCGGCGGAACCGTCGGGGCGACTGGGAGCAGTACCAGTGGCAGATCACCGAGGCTGGTCGCGCCTTCCTGCTGCCTCCCCCCAGCGAAAATCCCGATGTGGCAGGCTGGCTGGCGGTTGTCGATCCCCCCGATCATCCGGTGCTGGCGGCGATGCGCGAGTGGCTTTTGTTGAGGGGGGAGCAGGACGCGATGGCCACAGCGTTGGTGCTGGCCATTGGGGAGGATCTGCGCGCGGGACGCACCCCCCGGGGACGTCTGTTGGCGGTGCGGGTGGGGGGCCATACGAAGGCGGTGCGGGTGCAGGACCACCGGGAGGCCCTGGAGGCAGCCTTTGGCGGCTTTGCCCTCGAAGAAGTGGTGCGCCTGCACGGGCGGGCCGTGCTGGTCTATGGCGACTTCCGCTTTCGGATTGGGGACACCC
>JBEIQS010000192.1:0-11084 GCA_040376425.1 Alphaproteobacteria bacterium
GCCGTCGCAATTGTCGTCGACGCTGTTGCAGAGCTCCGAGGCGGCGGGGTGAATGGCGTTGCTGCCGTCGTCGCAGTCCCCACCGGTGCCGCTGTAGCCGGACGGAGCGGTGCAACTGTCCACAAAGGAGCCGGTCAAACCATAGCCGTCCCCGTCCCCGTCCAGGTAGTAGCGGGTGGCATCGGTGGCGCCCTGGTCTACCGTGCCGTCGCAGTTGTCGTCCACATTGTTGCAGACCTCGGCTGCCGAGGGGGAGATGGCGTTCGTCGTGTCGTCGCAGTCGTTTGCGCCGGCAACGTAGCCCGCAGGTGCGGTGCAAGAAACGGTGGAGACGGCGGGATCCCCGTGCCCATCGCCGTCGGCATCTGCATACCAGGTTTGTGCGTTGGAAGCGGAGGCTTCGTCGATGCTGCCGTCGCAGTTGTCGTCTACGCCGTTGCAGGACTCGGTGGCCGCCGGGTTGACCGACGCCGAGAGGTCGTTGCAGTCGGTGGAGGAGGCGAGGTACCCGGCGGGCGCGGTGCAGGCATCCACAAAAATGCTTCCCCCGTGGCCATCCTGGTCCACATCCAGGTACCAACGGGTGGCGTCGGAAGCCCCCTGATCCACGCTGCCGTCGCAGTCGTCGTCCACCGCGTTGCAGACTTCGACCGCAACCGGAGACACGGCCGCGGCCCGGTCGTCACAGTCGCCGTCGGCGGCCACATAGCCGGCCGGGGCGCTGCACGCTTCCGTGGACACGGATGCATCTCCGTAGCCATCGCCATCGCCATCGGCGTACCAGGTCTGCCCGTCGATCGCCGCTGCTTCGTCGATCTGGCCGTCGCAGTTGTCATCGTAGCCGTTGCAGTATTCCGGCGCAAAGGGCCGTATGGCCGCGTCGCGATCGTCGCAGTCGTCGGCGTCGGGCTCATAGCCGACGGGTTGAGAGCAGAAGCGTAGGGAGGAGGTGGGATCTCCGTAGCCATCCGCGTCCGCGTCGGCGTACCAGATCGGGGCATCCACAGCGTCGGCCTCGTCCACCTGCCCGTCACAGTCATTGTCAAGGAGGTCGCAGGATTCAGTCAGGCCGGGGGCAGCCTCGGCGCTGGCATCGTCGCAGTCGCCATCGACGGCTACATAGCCGGCCGGGGCAGTGCAGGAGGCGACCACGATGCGACTGTCCCCGAAGCTGTCGCCATCGCTGTCCAGGTACCAGGTCTGGGCATCCAGCGCCTCTTCGTCGATGTCGCCATCGCAGTCGTCGTCGGTACCGTTGCAGAGCTCGGACGCACTGGGATTGACGCTGTTTTGTTGGTCGTCGCAGTCCGAATCATCCGCGACAAAGCCGGTGGGTGCGGTGCAGGCCGGAGCGGAGGTTGCCGGGTCGCCGTAGCCGTCGGCATCGCTGTCCGCGTACCAAATCAGGGCGTCGACTGCGCTGTTCTCGTCGATGTTGCCGTCGCAGTTGTCATCCAGGCCATTGCACCACTCGTCGGCACCCGGGTACACCGTGACCGCGCCATCGTCGCAGTCCCCCGGATCAGCCGCGTAGCCGGGGCGAAGGGTGCAGGCGAGCAGGGTGAGGTTGTCCTGACCGTAGCCATCCCCATCTTGATCGACGTACCAGGTGCTCTGCACACCTTCGTCGGTCTGACCGTCGCAGTTGTTGTCCAGCTCATCGCAGACCTCAACACCCTCGGGCGAGATGGTGGCATCGCCGTCGTCACAGTCCGAGGCATCCGCGCCGTAGCCCGCCGGCGGATTGCAGCCCTCAAAGATCACGGCGGGATCGCCATAGCCGTCCCCATCGGCGTCCAGATACCAGGTGCTCAGGACATCGTTGTCCGCCACCCCGTCGCAGTCCTGGTCCAGGCCGTCACAGCGTTCGGGGGCACCGGGGTGGATCTCCGGGTCGTCGTCGTTGCAGTCGTCGGCGCTGGCGCTGCTGCCTTCCGGCTGGGTGCAGGCCGTCGTGGGCGCGTCGGCATTGCCGTAGCCATCGGCGTCGGAGTCGGCGTACCATGTGCTGGTCAACCCCTCGTCCACCTCGTCGTTGCAGTTCTGATCGAGGCCGTCGCAGACTTCCGTGGCTGCGGGGTGGACCGAGGCATCCCCATCGTCGCAGTCGCCCGCTTCAATCGAGTAGCCGTCGCCATCTTCATCGCCGGGAAGGCTCCCTTTGGGCCCGTCGCTGTCGGTCTTTCCTCCGTCGGGGTTGCAGGCAACGAGGAACAGGGGGAGGAGGAGCTTCATCATGAAATCACCGGAGGTGGGGTAGACTAACCGGTTGTGCCGGACGGGATCGACGCCCCGGGGCCGTCGGTCGGCCTGCCAAACGGGCCAGGGCGGAGCATCAAGAGACCGGCACGGGTCCGCCGATGCCAGAGCGCCGCCTCCTCCTCCGCCCGCCTTCCACACCGATCGGCCGCCACCGGCCCGTGGGGACGGCCACGAGAAAACGCGGACAATCAACTCTTAGGATTGTCCTAAGAGTAGCTTGCACATCCACACGTTCTCCAAAAAATCCGCATCTGCTGCATCTAAGATGGCAGAGCACTGAGAGACAGGCACTGCTCAGCAGATGCCAGAGCGATGCCTCCTCCTCCCGCAGGCTTTCTCTGCCCAATCCGATCGAAATCGACCGTGCACGAAAGCAGGTTGCCAGGGGGCCCCGCACACTGGACCCAAACAGGATCGTCCATCTCCCGCACGGGCGTTGGGTCCGCCACTCTGTCCGCCGAGGACATCAGCGACGCCATCATGAGGGTCCTCTACCGCTTCGACCCCGACCAGTACCATTTGACCTGAGGCAGTTCCTCCTCCTCCAAAAAACGCCCCTCCCCTTGCCCCCACCGTCGCAGGCGATAGGGGGCGCCGATGAATCTGGATACCCTTCCCACGCAGGCCGCCCGCTTTCTATTGAGCCCCGAAGCCACATACATGGGCATTGAAGCACTGATGGAGCGTACGGCAGAGGCGCTGCGGGCGGGAGACGGGGTGCCGGTCGATCGCATGAGCTGGACCGTGCCCACGCTGCACCCCGAGGTCTACAACGCCCAGAATGTGTGGCAGGTGGATCGCCCCTTTGAAGCCCACCAGCGCACCTACCGCAACCGAAGCACCGAGGCGTACAAAGCCAGCCCCTTTCGCCTCCTCATGGAAGGCGAGGCGACCGAGATTCGCTGTCCTATTTTTCCTGATGACCCCGCTCCGGCCTTTCCAATCATGCGCCAGTTCGCGGAGGCAGGATTTACGGACTACCTGGCGATGATCCAGCCTCCCCGCAACCGCTACGAGCAGGCACCGGTCACCTTCGCAACCCGGCGGCCCGGCGGTTTTTCGGAGGCCGACGTGGCCGCCCTTCGCGCACTGCTCCCGCTCTTGACCCTGCTGCTGACCTTGGCGGGCCAACGCGCCCGCAGCAGGGATCTCCTGGAGACCTATGTGGGCGTGGACGCGGCCACCCGCGTTCTGGATGGCAACATCCGGCGGGGCGAGATGATCGACGTCGAGGCCGCCGTCTGCTTTTGTGACCTGCGCGACTTCACGCGCCTTTCTCAAGATCTAAGCCAAGAAGACCTCCTGCAGTTGCTGCACGAAGCCTTCGAGGTGGTGGTGGGCGCGATGCAGGAATTCGAGGGTGATGTTCTGAAATTTATCGGTGACGCCGTGTTGGCCGTGTTCCGTCGCGAGCCCGATGAGCCGGACCTGGAAGCGGCCGCCTGCCGCGCCGTTCAGGCCGCCCTTCTGGTGATTGAACGCGCTGAACAGGCGCACCTTCGTCGGTTGGACGCTGGACGTTCTCCGCTGAAGCTGGGCCTGGCGGTGCATGTGGGCCATGTGGCCTATGGCAACATCGGGGCACCGACCCGCCTGGATTTTACGGTGATCGGCGCCACGGTGAATGTGGCGAGCCGTCTGGAGGGTTTTTGTAAGACCCTGGGCGCACCGCTGGTGCTGAGCGAAGCGGTGGCCAGTCTGGTACTGGCAGACCCCGCCTTTCTTGCCTCCCGCGACCTGCGCCTCCAAGATTTTGGACCCCACACCCTGCGCGGTGTGGCCACCCCGATGCGCGTTTTCGGCGGCTTTCCGAACCACACCTGAAGCAAAAAGGGCGCCCGAAGGCGCCCTGAAGAAATCCGACCGCGAAGCTTAGAAGACGTTGGGGGAGATAGGCACCACCGAACCATCGGAAAGCCAGGCCACCAGCCACACCTGATCATCGCGATCCGACACGGCAAACAGGTTCACAAAGGACCCGCCTGGAAGCGCAGGAATAGTGTAGGTCAGGTCGGGCACCCCATCGTTGTTGGCATCGATCCCCACGTCGTAGCTGGCGACGGGAAGGTCCGGCAACACCGCGGCTGCACCGTAGGGCACGTTCTCCAGCAGCGGAGAGGCCTGGCCACCGGTGATGTTCCAGATGTCCACTTCCCCGACCGCCGAGGCGGCGTGGGCCACCTGAACCCGGATGCGGTCCCCGGCCAACCCGGCGCTGTCATCCACCAACGCCATCGCGGTCAATTGGGCGACACGACCATAGGCCACGGCCGAATAGGCGCTTCCGCCCATCAGCGACAGGGAGGGAATATTCAGGACGGACGCGTCAATACCTGCACTGTAGGGCGCAATGTCAAAGCTGTAATTCCCGCCCGGTACCTCGAAATAGCTGGTTCCCTCCAAGAAGCCGAGGTCACCGATGGCCGCGGTGGGGTCGCCATTTACGAAGATATCCACGTTCGGGGCATCGGGAGACAGGTGCAGCACCCGCAGCCGGGCGGGCTGAGGGGGCGGCTCCGGATCGATGCGCACGGTGCTGCTGTCGGGAAGCTGCGCAAGCAGGAAGGGTGTTCCGCCTGCGTCATTCACCGCAAAGAGGTTGACCTGGGTCCCGCCGGGAAGCTGGGGAATCGCGAAGCTGACGTCGGGGTTCGCGTCGTTGTTCACGTCAAAGCCGACCCGGTAGGCCGCTGCCGGAAGGTCCGGCAAGGTCGCGGAGGCTCCGTAGGGTACGTTCTCCAACAGCGGAGAGGGCGTATTTCCGGTCAGGTTCCAGATGTCCACCTCGCCGATCCCCGAAGCGGTGTGGGCCACGGTGATGCGGATGTTGTTTGCCGCCAAGCCCTCGGCGTTGTCCACCAGGGCCATGCCGGCGATGGAAGCCACCGCGCCGTAGGCAATCGCGGTGTAGGACTTGTCCTTCTCCAGCTCCACGTCCTTGAAGCTGAGGACCGCGTCCATCGCGGTACCGCCGGCCGGCGCCACATCAAAGGTGTAGGTACCCGCGGCCACCGTCAGGTAGTCCGTACCGGTAGGAAAGCCGAGACCCTCCACAACTGGCCCCGCCCCATTGGCAAAGACATCTACCGCCGGCGCATCCGGAGACAGGTGGAGCACCCGGATACGGGCGTCAGAAGAAGGCTCACCGGTATCGTCGCCTCCGGTGTCGTCTCCCCCTCCCGTGTCGTCACCGCCACCGGTGTCGTCCGTGTTCACATCGGTGTCATCGACCACGGGCTTCGACTCTTCGGCGGGGGTGCAGGCGACAAGGCTGAAAAGCAGGGTAATCATCGGTTCTCCTCGAAGGGGTGGAGCAGAAGTGCTCACCCCCACATCGTAGCCACGCCCCCCCGGACCGGCATGAACAGATATTGAATATAATTTGAGTATGTATTGAAACCCACCAGAACTGCCGTCGTGACGGAGGATGAAAACCCGCACCTTGACAGGGGGGCCGCTGTGCGCCAACCGGGGCATGAGCACGCACGGCCCCGGACAGCGGCTATCGCCACTTGGCCAAGATTGGGGTACAGGAGACGCTGGGAGTTTTGTATGCCCCTCCGCGGAATTGTCGCCCTGTTCCTGATCGGCTGCGGGAACGATGTCTCCATCTCCAAGCAGCGTATTGATGACGACAGCGTCGGCTACTTCCAGGATGCCGATTGCGACGACACACACGCCACGGTCCACCCGGACGCACTGGAGATCTGCGACGGCCTGGACAACGACTGCGACGGGACCGTGGACAACGGCGCCACCGACGCCACCGTGTGGTTTGTCGATGCAGACGGCGACGGCTTCGGCGACGAAAATGTATCATCCTGTGAGCAACCGGATGGAACCTCTACGAAGAATGGGGACTGTGATGATACAAACGCATCCATTTCTCCCGATGCTTCCGAGCACTGCGATGGCATCGACGAGGACTGCGAAGGCACCATCGACAACGACCCCGTCGACGCAAGCCTTTGGTACACGGATGCCGATGAAGATGGCTACGGCGACGCCCTGATCGGTCCCGCCTGCTCCGGCAGCACCGGCACCTCTGCCCAAAATGGCGACTGCGACGACGGCAATGCCGCCATCCACCCCAATGCGCCCGAGGTGGATTGTGCGGACCCCACCGACTACAACTGCGACGGCTCTGTCGGCTACGCCGATGCCGATGCCGACGGATCCCCCGCCTGCGAAGACTGCAACGATGCCGACGCCTCCGCCCGTCCCGGTGCCACCGAGGCCTGCGACGGTACCGACGATGACTGCGATGGAACCATTGATAATGGCGTTCTTCTCAGCTTCTATCGCGACGGCGATAGCGATGGCTATGGCGATGCCGGCCAGGTCACTGCGGCCTGTTCGGCTCCCTCCGGCTACACCTCGGACGCGACGGACTGTGACGACGCGGATACGACGATCTATCCCGGCGCAGCCGAGCTCTGCGACGGCCAGGATCACGACTGCGACGGCCTGGTGCTGGAGAGCAGCTCCGTGGACACATCGCTGTGGTATGCGGATTCCGATGGGGATCGTTTTGGAGGAGGAGGCGGCGGTGTGTACGCGTGTTCGGCCCCCGCAGGCCATGTCGCGGATGGCACCGACTGCCTGGACAGCGACGCGTCGGTATATCCCGGGGCCCCGGAACGCTGTGACGGAGTGGACGAGGACTGCGACGGCAGCGTCGACAACAACGCCGTGGACGCCACCTTCTGGTATCTGGACGCCGACAGCGACCGCTTCGGCAACGCGGCGCGGGTGCAGTCCTCCTGCAGCCAACCGGCCGGCTATGTAGCGAATGCTACCGATTGTGACGACAGCCTGAATACGGTGAACCCGGCGGCGCCAGAGCTATGCGACACGGCCAACACCGACGAGGACTGCGACGGCAGCGCCGACGATGCCGATGCCTCCACCACCGGCCAGAGCCGCTGGTATGCCGACGCCGATGCGGACGGCGCGGGTGGGCCCGGCATCACCCTCGCCTGCGACCAGCCGGCGGGCACCCTCTCCACCTCCACCGACTGTGACGACACCAACGCCACCATCTACCCCGGGGCGCAGGAGCGCTGCGACGCCGCCGACATCGACGAGGACTGCAATGGCCTTGCCGATGACGACGATCCCCGCCGTGGTGGGCACCCGCGCCTGGTATCTGGACGCCGATGCGGACGGCTACGCAGGCAGCACCCGCGTCTCCGCCTGCGACAGCCCTGCAGGCTACCTCTCCACCTCCACCGACTGTAACGACGGAAACACCGCGATCAACCCCGCCGCCACCGAGATCTGCGACGCCGCCAACATCGACGAGGATTGCGACGGTCTGGCCGACGACAGCGACGCCTCCACCACCGGAAAGAGCTCCTGGTATGCGGACAACGACCGCGATGGCCACGGCGGTTCCAGCTCCACCTCCGCCTGCGATCAGCCCTCCGGCTACCTCTCCACCTCCACCGACTGCAACGACGGAAACACCGCGATCAACCCCGCCGCCACCGAAGTCTGCGACACGTCCAACGCCGATGAAGATTGCGACGGTCTGGCGGACGATGCGGACAGCAGCGCCACCGGCAAATCCACCTGGTATCGCGACGTGGATGGCGACGGCTACGCCGGTTCCACCACCACCTCTGCCTGCGACCAGCCCGCCGCAGCCTACACCACCTCCACCGACTGCAACGACAGCACTGCGTCCATAAACCCCGGTGCCACGGAAGTCTGCGACGCGTCCAACGCAGATGAAGATTGCGACGGTCTGGCGGACGATGCGGACAGCTCCGCCACCGGCCAGACGAGCTGGTACACCGATGGGGACGGCGATGGCTACGCAGGTACGTCCTCCCTCTTCTGCGACCAACCTGCCGGCAGCAGCAGCAGCTCCACCGACTGCAACGACGCCTCCGCGTCGATCAACCCGGGCGCCACCGAGGTCTGCGGCGACGGCATCGACCAGAACTGCAGTAGCGGTGATCTGGCCTGCGTACAGTGGAGCGGCACCTATTCGGTCGGCACCTCCTACACGACGCGGATTACCGGCTTTAATACTACGGCCAACCTGGGAACAGGGCTGGCAGCAGGTGACTTTGATGGCGACGGAGTGGGCGACCTGTTGGTGGGAGATCCCGACTACAACTACAGCAGCTACTGGGGCACCCTCTTTGGATACTATGGCGCCTTGGTCCAGGGAAGTTGGCAGGCTGCACTGAACGATGACTTCCTGTTCTACAACATGTCCTCCACCTACAGCGGCGACTACGCCGGCCGTATCACCAACATCGGTGACATCTCCAGCGACGGAAAAGACGACTTTGTGGTTCTGGGCGTGAGCAGCACCAGCCTCCTCTACTACGGTGGCGACACCGGCACCGCGACCCATTCAGCCAACCTGGACCGCACCGTCTCCTGTAGCCACGCCTCGGCCTTGGGCAATTGGCAGAGCTCCAGTCCGGCCGAGGAGTGGCTTTGCGGCGACGAAAGCTATAATAGCAGCGCCGGAATTGCCTACGTCTACTCCGGAACGAGCAGCAGCCTTTTGGGCTCTTACGCCGGTGAAAGCAGCTCCGATGGGGCAGGTTCCGCGTTGGGCGCGGGCGACGTGGACGGGGATGGAAGCGATGACATGGTGGTCGGGGCCTTCCAGGACGACGACGGCGGCTCCAATGCAGGCGCAGTCTACATCGTACTTTCCACCAACAGCAGCATCACCAGCCTCTCCGCCGCCGACACGAAGATTCGGGGAGCGGCTGCTTCTGACCTTTTCGGCAGCTACATTAAAGTATTGAACGACGTAAATGGGGATGGCTATGCCGACCTCGCCGTGGGTGCTCCCTACCAGGACGGCGCGGCGTCCAATGCCGGCGCGGTCTACCTGATCACCGAGCCCACCACCGGCGCGATCAACACCATGGCCTTCGCGACGATTACGGGCTCCGCAGCCAGCCAGGGGCTTGGACAGCAGGGGATCGAGCGGGGAGACTTTGACGGGAATGGCCTGGATGATCTTGCCGTTTCGTCGATCTACTACAACAGCAGCGCGGGCGCGACATGGCTCTTCTATGCTCCGGGCTCCGGCACCTACTCGGTAAGCACCGCCGACGCGCTTTGGCCCGGCATCAGCGCCTCGGACAACTTCGGCTATGTGGTGGTGGCTGTGCCCGACACCAACGGAGACGGAAAGGACGATCTGGCCATCTCCGCGCCCAATGGCGACAGCAGCGTGGGTGCCAACATGGGCACGGTGTGGTTCTGGTCGGCTCCCTAGGGCGCACCGGCCCGAACCGGGCGGAGGGCCCAACCGCTCCCCGGGGACCGCAAGCACAGGTTGGTCCCCTTCCTCTCGGAGCGGCAGGGCCGTCGACCCCACCCAGGGGCGTCGCCCGACGGCCAGCTACCACCGTGCCGGACAGTGGCCGCCTTCGGCGAGCCAGGCATCCACAAAGGCCGCACGGTCGACCATAAATTGCTTCAGCTCACGCACAGCCTCGTTGTGTCCCCGCATGCTGTACGGCTTCCGGGAGTCCTGGTCGAGTGCGTCCCGGATCTGGGCGTCCCATGCGTCCACTTGCGCGTGCATGTCCGCGGGAACAAAGCTGTTCCGGCTGATCTGGAGTTCCTCTACGAAGCGGTTACACCAGAATTCATCAGCCAGAACCCGCATAAACAGCTCTTCTTTCCGCCAACCGTAGTGCTCGTAGGTGATGGGATCACTCGCCAGCGTGTCCGGCCACACCAGGCTGCCATCGCTATAGCGGGAGTCGCCGAAGCTGAGGTCCATGTCGTAGGGCAGATACACAAAGCCGCGCCCCGGTGCATCGTAGAGGTAGTAGTTGATCTCCACGCCGGCCCAATAGTTGTCCATCGCCGGAATAATGGCTTCGGTGGCCCACTCCGCAACGGCCTGATCCAGATCCATCACAGCGGCGATCTCTTCCACCGTCGACGCGTTGTGCAACGCCAATAGAGAGCCCACATCGCCGACATCCTCGTTGGTCTTCAGCTCAGAGCCGGCCTGGTAGAGGTTCCCAGTGGGATCCTCAAAATTCCGCTCCAGGTATTCGCGGTCGATACGCTCCACATTGGTGTAGAGACCATAGTAGCTTCCGTCGATGGTCAGCCGCGCGCTGTTGGCGCAGGAGTAGGGTAGGCCTCGGCGTTCGAAGAGGGAAAAAGCGAGACGCTCATGCAAGAGCGTCCAGTCGTACCAGGGGGCATCCAGCATCACCTTCCGCAGGCCCCGAAAGCGGGCATCGGGATCCACTTCGTTGAAGGAGATCACAAACTGCATCTTGTCACAATTCCAAGACCAGTTGCCCTTCAGCCGCACCATCGCTTCGTAGCTCTGCCCATCGTAGCCGAAGGTCACCGGCCGGTACTGCTGCACGCCGTTCTGGCAGTCCGACTGGATTCCCCGCCACTCGTCTGGCGAGAATGTGAGCTCAAAGTCCTGGAGTTGGTCCGGATCGTAGATGTCGTCGCAGGCCTGAGGCCAGCTTGGAAGCGGTGGCTCGCTATCGGGCGGGTCGGAGTCCGCAGAGTCGGCTCCGGGGATCTCCTCCACCTCAGAGTCCTGGATTTCCGAGTCCTTTCCGGGCGGCAGCTCTTCCACCTCCAGCGCGACGGGACCGGGGGGCATACAGGAGAGGAGGAGAAGGAAGAAGGCCATCCCCCTAGTGTACACGGATTGGGGGGGATGGCGAGCGCCTTCTCATCACGCCTCCATGCAGAGGCATGATACATGACACCCGATACCGACGTATCATGCATCGTATAACATGTATCATGTATCATGTATCATGTATCATGTATCATGTATCATGTATCATGTATCA
>JBEIQS010000268.1:0-7074 GCA_040376425.1 Alphaproteobacteria bacterium
CGTGGACCAGCCGCGCGCAGTAGACCAACAGCCGGGTGGATGCGCCCTCCTCCAGGCCTCGATCCGTCAGATTTCGGATTTTCTGGCCCACTTTGACCAGGCGCCCGGCCCGATCCGCATCAATTCCCGTCTCGCGCACCAGGATCTCCCGCTCCACCTCCAGGTTGGGATAGTGGAAGTCCAAGCTGACAAAGCGCTGGCGGGTGGACGGCTTCATCTCCTTGATGGCCGACTGGTAGCCGGGGTTGTAGCTGACCACCAACATAAAAGACGCAGGCGCTTTTAAGATCGTCGCGAGGCGATCCACCGGAAGGATGCGCCGGTCATCGGTGAGCGGGTGGATCACCACCAGTGTATCCTTGCGCGCCTCCACCACCTCGTCCAGGTAGACGATTGCGCCGTGGCGCACCCCGGCGGTCAGCGGGCCATCCACCCAGATGGTCTCGTCGCCTTCCAAAAGGAAGCGGCCCAGCAGATCCGACGAGGACAAGTCATCGTGACAGGCGACGGTCACCAGGGGCCTTCCGAGTTTATAAGCCATATACGAGACAAAGCGGGTCTTTCCGCTGCCCGTGGGCCCCTTCAAAAGAACGGGGACCTGCGTGTTCCAGGCGGTGGAGAAAATCTCCACCTCGTCGGCCTGGGGCACATAGAAGGGTTCGCGGGTGATCCGAAAATCCTCGACCGGAGGGGTGAGCTGGCGCATTCTTGCCGCTTAACCCATAGACCGCCTCCCCCGCCTGCGCGATAATCGGGCATGACTCCCGCGCAGCTCAACCAGATCCTGGCCGACCACCACCCCGCCGCCCGTGCGCTGCTCTCGCCCCTGGGCGAGCGGGCCGCCCTTCCGCTGGGCATTCCTCAACAGGCGGCGCAGGCCAAAGATTGCCAGCGCAAGGCAACGATCGGGGAGATCACCGACGGGGCCGGAAACCCGCTGGTGCTGCCGTCGCTGGCCAATCACTACGCTGGGCTGGATGGGCGGCGGGCCTTCCGCTATGCCCCCCAGCATGGGCAGCCGGAATTGCGCAGCCTGTGGCGACGGAGGGCCATCGAAGAGGGGGTTGTCGCTTCCCTTCCCGTGGTGACTACCGGCATCTCCCACGCGATCTCGCTGGTGGCGGAGCTGTTCACCGGACCGGATCGTCCCTTGATTCTGGGCACGCCCTACTGGGACAACTACGACAACCTGTTTACGTTGCGCACCGGGGCGCCGGTCCGCACATTTTCCACCCACGGTCCCGACGGTTTTTTCAACCTGGAGGGCCTGAGAGAAGTTCTTGCAGCACTTGAAGGGCCGGCAACTATCATCCTGAACTTCCCCACTAATCCCAGCGGCTACAGCCTGCGGACAGTGGAGGTGGAGCCGCTGTTACAGCTCCTCTGCGCGCACCCCCATCCGCTCTGTGTGTTGTTGGACGATGCTTACGCAGGCCTACACTATGAGGCCGACGTGTACCGTCGCAGCCTGTACGGCGAGCTGGCCCGCCGCGCCGATCCCAGAAAGCTGCTGGTCTGCAAGGCCGACGGTGCCACCAAGGAGCTGGTCTTTTTCGGCGGACGTATCGGCTTTCTGACCTTTTCGGCCGATGGCCCCGCTGGGGCGGCGCTGGAGGAGAAGGCAGCCGCGCTGATCCGCGCCACCATTTCGAGTGTCTGTGCGGCTTCGCAGGAGCTGGTGTTGGAGGCCCTGAAGTCGCCCAGCCTCCCTGCGGAGGTGGAGAAGGTACGGCGCATTCTGGAGGGGCGCTACCAGGCGCTGAAGGCGGCGCTGATCGCGGAAAAGATCCCCTTTGCCCCCTTCAACTCCGGCTGTTTTGCGATGCTCTATGTGCAGGAGGACTGCGAGTTGCTGCGGCAGCGCCTGATCCACGAGCAGTCGGTGGGGGTGATCGCGGTGCCCCAGGCCAACGCGCTGCGCATCGCCTTCTGCTCGATGGAGGAGGAGGATATTCCTGATCTGGTGCAGCGGATTGGGCGGGTGTTGCGACGGGGGGGGTGAGTCAACCCAGCGCCATCATCGCTTCCAGCGGCTTGAGCGCCGCCAGACGCAGCTCCTCCGGCATCTCCAGGCGCGGCTGCATGTCGCGCAGAGCCAGGTAGATCTTCTCCAGGGTGTTCCTACGCATATGCGGGCACTCGTTGCAAGCGCAGTTCTCATCCATGCCAGGCAGGGGGATCAGGTTTTTGGCCGGGGCCTGCTTCTTCATCTGGTGGAGGATGCCCGACTCGGTGGCGACGATGAAGGCGGGTGCCTCGGTGCGGGTCACATAGTCCAACAAAGCCGACGTGGAACCCACAAAATCGGCGTAGGCCAACAGCGTAGGCTCACATTCCGGATGGGCCACCACCTTGGCCCCCGGGTTCCGGGTGCGCAGCTCGATCAGCTTGCGCTCATTAAAAGTCTCGTGGACCTGGCAGGTCCCCGGCCAGAGCTGCATCTGGCGGCCGGTCTGCTTTTGCAGCCAGGCGCCCAGGTTGCGGTCGGGCGCAAAAATGATCTCCTGCTCCGCCGGAAAAGAGCGGATGACCCGCTCGGCATTGCTGGAGGTGCAGATCACGTCCGAGATGGCCTTGACCGCGGCCGAGCAATTGATGTAGCTGACCACTTTGGCATTCGGGTGGCGGTCCTTCATGCGCTGCAAGAGCGGCGCGGGGCAGGAGTCCGCCAGCGAACAACCGGCTTTCATATCGGGGATCAGCACGGTGCGCGTCGGGTTCAGGATCTTGGCCGTCTCGGCCATAAAGTGGACGCCGCAGAACAGGATCACCTCGGCATCGGTCTTCTGCGCGGCGCGGGCCAGTTGCAGAGAATCACCGATATAGTCCGCAATATCCTGGATATCCGGCTCCTGGTAGTAGTGGGCCAGGATCACGGCCTTGCGCGCCTTGCGCAGCTCGTCGATGGCGCCGAGGAGGTCGGAGGGGAGGTTTTCCATGAAGGCTCCGGAGGGAAGGAAGCTAAGCATGGAGGGGGGGTGGAGCAAGGGGGGGGCTTCCGCCCGGCGCACGGGATCGCGGACGGGGTCCGGTGGCACCCCGAAGGCGCTTGCGGCGCTCGGGCCGCACGCGCCTTGCATGATCTGGACGATCCTCCCCTTATTCCTTCCCTTCTTCCCCTTCGCTCTCCCCTCCCCTTGACGCCCTCGCCCCCCGTATTACACTCCGTACAACACGGAGCCCCCATGGCCCTCGCCCACAAAAACCTCCAGCGTATCGGCAACAGCACGGGGCTTGTTCTGCCCGCCGAGTTGCTGCGGGAGGCCGGGCTGGAGCGGGATGACGAGGTGCTGATCCACGCCGAGGCCGGTCGGATCACCATCACCCGGATGGACCCGGGCTTTGACGACCTGGTGGCCGCCGCCGACCGTTTTGTGGCCGCCCACCCCAACGCGATCCGCAAGCTCGCGCAGTGAAGCACCTTCCCAAGCCCTTTGTGGTGGCCTATCAGGCGCGCCTCATCGATCTTTTCGGAGGCAGCCATGGGATTCGGGACGAAGGCCTCCTCGACTCCGCTCTCGCCCAGCCACAGGCTACCTTCGACGGGCTTCCGCTCCACGGGGACCTTTGGGAGACGGCAGCCGCCTACGCCTTCCACTTGATCCGAAACCACCCCTTCGTGGATGGCAACAAGCGCATCGCGGCGGTGGCGATGGGTACCTTCCTGGAGGTCAACGGGGCGCCGCTGCGGGTGGATGAGGTGGAGTTGTACGAGACGATGATGGCACTCGCCACGGGCACGATCGGGAAGGTGGAACTGGCCTTCTGGCTTCGGGCTCGGACGCAGCAAACATCCGCCTGAGACTCCCGCCCGTCTCGCCTCAGCCCACCCACAGCGCCATCGACACATCATCCAGGTAGCCATTCTCCAGCTTGATCCTCCGCCGGAATAGCCCCTCCTCCTCAAAACCCACGGAGACGTACAGCGCCCGTGCCCGCAGGTTTGTCGCGCGGACGCGCAGCTCCAGCTTTTCGATGTCGGGATGCGCACGCGCTCGGTCGATCAGGGCGTTGAGCAGCGCTCGACCCACACCCTTCCCCTGAAAATCCTCGTAGACCGCAATCATCAGGTGGGCCACATGGGCGGTCAGCTCCGGCCCGTAGCGCTCCAGCCAGGCGTGGCCAAGGAGGACGCCCTCCCGCTCCGCGACCAGGTAAGCGCCCTTCTTCGGGTCGGAAAGCGCCAGGATGTGCTGCAGGACGGCCTCCTCCCGGAGTTCGTGCGGGAGCGAGGCAAGGCCGCCAGGGGTGGCCGCGACGACCCGGGCCCCGGCGGTACAGGCCGCGGCGTCCGCCGGCGTGGCGGGACGGATGCTGAGGCGATCGAGAGCGACACGCGCCATGTTCAGGCCCGAGGAAGGAGAGCCGGAAATCAAAAACCCGCTGGAACCGAAGTTCACAGCGGGTTTCGAAGTGGATGCGGGGGCAGGATTTGAACCTACGACCTTCGGGTTATGAGCCCGACGAGCTACCGGACTGCTCCACCCCGCGACACGCCAACCATTTACCCCCTCCCCCCCCAGCCGTCAAGGAAATCGGTGTACTTCTCCGCTCAAAACGGACCACACCTCAAGTTGTACAGGTTGTCCCATCACTTTTTCGGTCTGTTCCCGCAGAAGCCGGGCGGCTTCCGGGGGCCGGGCCCTCGGAGGAAGGTCACTGAACGACCAAAAACCCAGAATCCAGGCACCTTCTTCGGAGTAGAGAATGTCCACGTGATCGCTGTGGTAGCCGGCGGCCCCCGGCCCCGCCCACATCAGCGGCAGGCCGCGCGTGGCGTCCAGCGGCGCCAGCAGCTCGGGTAGCGGTCCCTGGCCAAACAGCTCCAGCAGCACCGAGGTGACGCGCAGGCTGGCCGTGAGTTCTTCGGGTTCCACCTCCCGAACCAGCCGACGCTCCAGCAGCGGACGCAGCCGCCGCAGCTCCTCCTCTCCGGGCTCCTCGGGCCGCCACTCCGCCAACACGGCCCGGAGCTGTCGGCACAAAAGCGGCCACAGCTCGTCGGGGCGTTGGGGAGGAAGAACCGGGCGAAGAGCGGCGGGGACCGGACCCGAGGTGGGCGCCGGATCGGGCACCCAGGGGAGCTTCATCCGCGCGCCGGCCTCGGCCTCGGCCCGGCTCAAGCGTGCGGCGGCGGCGGCCACCTCGGCCAACGAGGGCAGCAGTGGCTCCGGTAGCTCGGCGGGGGGGCTGTGTTCCGCGGCACCAAGCTCTTCCAACGCCGGAAAACGCCAGCGTGCAGCGCCTGCGTCTCCAAAGGAGCTGCCCGCCGTGGCCGCCTTCCGCATCAGGTCGTGGAGGTCGGGAGTATCCGGACGATTGGCCAGTAATTCGCCGATGGTCGTGCAGGTCTGGAAGGCCTTCGGCTGGATGCCGGGCCAGGCCCCCATCGTCACGATCCGCTGCTTGGCCCGGGTGAGCGCCACATAGAGCAGGCGCACGCGCTCGGCCGACTCCACCTGCTTTTTCCGGTCCTCCACTGCCGGATAACCCAGTGTGCCCGCGCCACAAAGGACATACTCGGCACCATCGGTGGTCCAGGCGACGTCCACCTCTGGCCGCCGGCTGTTGCTCCCGGCCTTGTGGTGTTGGAGCAGGTAGACGTGTGCAAAATCCAAGCCCTTGGATTTATGAACGGTCATCATCCGAACCACATCTTCTGCGGCGTCCATAGGCTTGCCTTCGGCGGCCTCCTTCTCGTCCGCCACGTTGCGCCGCATGGAGCGCAGGACCTCCTGCTCGTCGCCGCTGCCCTCCTCCAGGGCCAACAGCAGCAGCCTCAGGAAGCGATCCAGGTTGGCCAGGCGCCACAGTCCCTGGTAGCGCGCCGCTTCGGTGGCTTCCAAGGCCAGACTTCCGCGCAGGCGCTCCACCCAGACGTCGGGCGCCTCGTGCGCGTAGCTTCCCCGCAGGGCGGCGATGGCGCGAAGCGTAGCGAGGGTGGCCTCTTCCCAGCCTTTGACCCGCTCGATGCCGGGAATATCGGTAGGCACCATCGTAACAGCGGCACGCACCCGCTGCTCAATCTGCTCCAGTCGCACCGGATCTTCAAGGTGCAGCTCGGACATCAGCTCGGGAAGGCGTTGGGTCCACAGCGGAATCAGGGCCCCGTCGGGCACGCCGCACAGCGGGCTGCGCAGCGTGGCCACGAGTGCCACATGGTCCAGGGGGTCCAGGATGCAGCGCAGCAGCGAGGAAGCATCGATGATCTCACGACGCTGGTAGTAGGAGCGATCGCGGGTAACGGCATAGGGAATGCCCGCTTCTCGCAGTGCAGCGGCGTAGTCGTCCACATCCGAGGTGCTGCGCATCAAGAGCACGATGTCGGTCCAGGGGATGCCGTGCCGGTCGTGCAGGCGCCGAAGATCCCGCGCCAAGGCACGGGTTTCGAGCGCGGTGGCGTCTTCCCCGCGGATGTCGGACAGCGGGGACTCTTCCCACAGCCAGCTCACCTGGTGCTCCACCGGCGCGAAGGGATCTTCGGAAAAACCGATAGATCCGCGCTTCTCTTCGGAACAGACGAGGGGTTCAAAGGGGGGCTGGATGCCGGGAATGGGCGGCATAATCGGGATGCATACCCGCTCGACCTCGTCGAGAATGGCAGGAACAGAGCGGAAGTTGACGCGGAGGTAGTAGCGGTCTCCTCCGGTATCCTGCACCCGGGCCACAAAATCCTCGTAGGCGGCCAGATCGGCGGAGCGCCAGCCGTAGATGGACTGCTTGGGGTCGCCCACCAGGAACAGCCCGGGGCGAAGGTCACCCTCCAACGCCAGCATCCGCACAATGTCGCATTGGATGCGGTCGGTGTCCTGAAACTCATCCACCAGGAGCTGGTCGATACTTTCGCGCAGCACCCGCCGTACATCTTCGCGTTGTTCCAACAGATCCCGCGTCTGCATCAGCAGATCGGAGAAGCTGACAATGCCCCGGCTGCGCAGCCGCCGCTGTGCCTCACGCAGCAGGGGGGCGAGCACGCGCCGTCCGGACTGGAGGCGCACGGGGTCCAGGGCGTGGAGCTGCTTGAGGAGCGGGTGCAAGCGCGCGGCGGCGGCCATCAGGGCGGCTTCGTTGCCC
>JBEIQS010000391.1:0-3263 GCA_040376425.1 Alphaproteobacteria bacterium
CCTTGGTCACAAAGCTGGGATCCGGCAGGGCCGTCAGCACACCCACCCCGGCCTCCAGCCCCCAGAAGATCCCCAACGTCAACATAAACGCATCGAGGTGTTCCCAGACCAGCTCCAGGGTCTCGCCCAAGACCCCGGCCGCATGGAGCGGCACCTCTCCCAGCGCCAGACGCAGATCCCGCTGAAACTGGAACCCCCGCGAGAGCCCCCCAAGAGTCTGATCCAACCAGCTTTCTTCGGTGGGCGCCTCGGTGGCCGGGGCATCCTCACTCTGGCTACGCTGGATCCGCGCCCGCCCTCCAGTCGCGGGCTGCAATTGCGGCGCCGGACCCCCAAAACCCGACTTTGCCCAGGCTTCAAAGCGGTTCCCGGCCTCCTCCGCCTTGACCTCCCCCGGATCCCCCGACTGGTCAAGTTCCTCTACCTGTCCCTTCGGCGCGAGTGCATGGGCAACTTCGTGTGCCAGGATACCCATCAACTCGGGATCGTCCATATTTATGTTTTCGGAGAGCCTCACCACCGAGCCCTCCGCGTGCGCGTCCGCACCTATCTCTTCATTTTCGGCACTTTTCCCCTCCTCGATCCGCAGTCCATCCACCCGAGGCCCAAAAGCGGCGCGGAGTGCACCCAAAGGACGCTGATCTTCGCCCAAGCTCGCCAGCATGCCACCTTCCCAACCTTTGCCCCGGCCTTTCTCGCCCGCGACCCCGCGACCCGCCAGTTTCTCCGCCCGCTCGGCATTGCTACGCCCACAAGACGGTCGATCCTGAGTTTTTTCGGGAGCAACCCGAGCAAGGGCCAAGGGCAGATGGCTTTTCACGGAGGGCACCTCTGCCCGATTTGCTGCAAGAACCGTGCCAGCGAATTTGGCAGCTTCGTTCGTAGCGGTGTTGACGGACTTCGTCAGGGATCCAGCAAAAGCCCAGCTTTGCGGCCCTGACGAAGGGGTGACGAAGGGTGTCGAAATTCCGACACCCCACCTCGCGAAAAAGCAGGTAGATCCGTTGGCATAGGTATTGCATGCCAATGGAGGTATTGCCGGAGCCACCATGCCCAGCCCATGCCCATTTTCGTTGACGACGCCCCGGGGTACGGATACTTCTGTACACTGGAGGTGCCTGCCGATGCTTCTGCTCCTGGCCTGCACCGGCAAAACGGGCGAAAGCGACTCCGCTGCGGCGGAGGCACCATAGGTGTTGATTCACTCTCCTGCCGACGGGGATATCCGGCGGGGCAATTTTTCTGTGAGCGGATCTGCCTTCGATAAAGAGTCACCCTCGGAAGATTTGCATGTACGGATCTGGCCGGACCCTGCGGGTAGCCCCAACTTCAGTGCCTTCCAGGCGGTAGGTTCCAATGGAAGCTGGTCCTTCACCCTTCCCACTCAGGCACCCGGCTTGGCCATCATCGAGGTGGAAGCCGAAGATCCCGACGGCCTGATCGGCAGCGAACAGGTCACCCTGGCCATCAACGACGAAGACGCCCCCACGCCGGTATTTCTGGTCCCCACGGTGGGCCAGGTGGTTCGGGAATCCTCAACCCTTCAGCTGGAAGTTGCCATCACCGACGACCTCAGTGGTCCCTGGAACATAAGCTGGAGCCTGGGGGACGGAACCTCTTCGGTGGAGCTGGGTTGCGACGGTGCCTCCATGAGTCCGGCAAGTTGCACCTGGCAGGCGATGCCCGGTAATTGGAGCCTGTACGTCTACGCGGAGGCTTCGGACGGTCTGGTCGGTGCCGCCCATGTGAATTTTGATGTGGTCCCCGCCAACGAGTACGACGACGATGGCGACGGCCTTTCCGAAGCGGAGGGGGACTGCGACGATACCGACCACAGGCAGGGGGCAGGATCGTTGGTGGCCTACGTCGATACCGATGGGGACGGCTATGGCGAGGAGGAGGTGCTCCTCTGCAGCTTCGTGCTAGGTCATGTCTTTACGCCCGGCGATTGTGACGATCAGGATGTGCTCACGCACCCCGGTGCCGACGAGACCTGCGATGGCGAAGACAACGACTGCAACGGGATTATTGACGAAAACCCGGTAAATCCCACCTTCTACTATGTAGATGCGGATGGGGATGGAGAGGGGGCCGGGACGGCCTCCTTCGGCTGCTTTCCGACGGCGGCCTCCCTCTATGGCACCGACTGTGACGACGGAAATGCGGCGACCTTTACGGGAGCCCTGGAGTATTGTGACGGTGTGGATCACGATTGTGATGGAAGCACCTACGATGACGACTCCGTAGACGCTCTCTCTCTCTACACCGACGCCGACGGGGACGGCTATGGCGCTGCTGCTCTGCCGGTGACCACCTGCTTTCTGATGGACGGCTACGCGGCCGATGCCACCGATTGTGACGACGACACCAAAAATATCAGCCCTGGCGCAACTGAATATTGTGATGGTGTGGACAACGACTGCGATGGGATGGTGGACGAAGCGGATGCGGCGGACGCCTCCACCTTCTTTCTCGATAGCGACGGCGACGGTTTTGGGGATGCAGGCGCCACCGTGATCGACTGCGTCATTCCCGCCGGCTATGTCCTGCGGGATGACGACTGCGATGATGCCGACGCTGCAGTGAATCCCGATGCCGTCGAGGTCTGCGATAACCTTGATGGAAACTGCGATACGGTCTACGATACCGAAATCGCCACTGAGTGGTACAGCGATGGCGATGGGGACGGCTTCGGGGACGACGGCGCGGTGGTGTATGACTGCTTTCAGCCTCAGGGTGCGGTTGCTGTGGGTGGTGATTGTGATGACACAAATATGAATATCAATCCGGGAGCACAGGAGCACTGCAACTCGGTGGACGACGACTGCGACATCCTGGTGGATGACGATCCCGATGATGGGACCGAGTACTACGAGGACGCGGACGGCGACACCTTTGGCGATCCGATGGTGACGGAGCGCTGGTGTACCGCCCCCTCCAGCGCATGGGTGGAGGACGCCACCGACTGCAATGACCGCTGCCCCTCGTGTGTTCCGGGGGGAACAGAGAAGTGTGACAACCTGGACAATGACTGCAACGGGACGGTGGATGATGGAAGTGGGGTTCCGGTTCCCTACTACCTGGACATCGACGGGGATGGCTACGGTCTCGCCACGGACAGTATCCTCTCCTGCTCCCCCGTGGGCTCCTACCAGAGTATGAGTGGCGATTGCGACGATGATGACGCAGGCATCAATCCAGCCGCTATGGAAAATTGTGACAATATTGACAACAACTGCGATGGGGTGGTGGACGAGCCCACC
>JBEIQS010000223.1:0-9150 GCA_040376425.1 Alphaproteobacteria bacterium
GGACTCCGCAATCGAAACTACCAGACGTTCCACATCTTCGGTGTGCGGCACCACCGGTCGGAACTTCAGCTGGCCGTTCGCTTTTCTACAGGCTCCGGATAGTCCTCCACGAGCACCTTGAGCAGGGACATCGCCGGAGTTTTTGGGAGAGACCCCAGGGCGTACACGATCTCCGTCTGGTCGTAGCTGCCGATCATGTCCATGTTGACGTTATAGACGATGTTGTCGGGGTCGATCTGGGCGGGAGGATCGTCCACCATGGTATAGGAGCCTTCAAAGCCGAGTTCCTCGGATCCGAATGCAGCAAACACCAGGGTTCTTCTTGGGGCCTCCCTTTCGGTGGCGGCCTGGGCGATGGACAGAAGTCCGCTGATGCCGGAGGCATTGTCGTTGGCGCCAAGGAAGCCGTCGCCAAGGTGGTCCACATGCGCGGAGACCACGACAATTTCGTCGCGAACGGCAAAGTCGTTTCCAGGGAGAAAGCCAATCACATTCCCGGTCTGGTTGCCTTCGCTGTCCTCAAAAAACTGGTCGTAGCCGTCGAGATCGGCCAGCGGCTCCAGCCCCAGGCATTCGAAGCGCTCCCGGATCATCCGACGGGCGGCACGGTCCCCATCGGTACCGGGGTAGCGCCCGTCCAGCTCCGGCGACGCGAGATAGTCCACTTCGGACCACATGACATCGGGGGCGAAGGCGGGCTCGCCGCAGATGGGAACGGGCGCGGGGCTGCTGCAGGCGGAGAGGAGAATGACCAGGCAGAGGGAGGAGGTGCGCAGGGGGGACTCCGGGCGGAGGCAGAATACACCGGCAGAGCCGAGAATGCACGCCTGCAAGGGGATTTGGTTGTGCCCGCTCGATGGACCGCTTCCTAAATGAATGAGCATTCATTCAGTAGGAATGGAGGTGCACGCCACCTTAAAGCTCCAGGGCCTTCCCCAAGGCATCGATCTCCACCGGCCGGGGAATTACGACGTTCGCGCCCAGCTCCATACAGCGCGCCTGCTCCCCCGCCGAGGCCACGACCACCCGACGAGCATGGGGCCAGCGCTCCCGCGCCGCAGCAATCGGGTCGTTGGCCTCGTCCGTCCAAAACACCACCACCACGTCCACACTGTCGCCCTCCGCCACTTCATGGCCTAGGCGGGTGACAAAGCGGCACACAATACGGCGCTGCAGGGCATCCTCAAAGAGCACAGCCACCTTCCTCCGAGTGGTGACGGCGGACACCGGGGGCTTGGAAAAGGTCTGGCTCAACGCATTTTTCAGCTCCTCCCGACGGACCGGCTTCCGGATGGCAACTCCGGCATCCGCTGTGCCGGTCCGGGAGAGGGTCACGACGCGGGGGGCTCCGGTCGGTACCTTTGCATGATCGGAATCGACGAAGAGGATCTGTGGCGCCTCCTCGGATAGTTCCCAACCCAGGTCCCTTAACATTCCCGCCAGCTGCGCCCGTACACTTCCGGTGCTGAGGACCCCCGCCCTTCCGTTGATCATCGGCAGAGGACTCCTTTCCGTGACAACCTCCGCATCAAACTCAAAGAAAAAGGTGCTGCCGCTCCCGGGTACACTGTCCACCCCAATGTTTCCCCCCATCGCCCCCACCAGCATGGCTGAAATGGTGAGCCCCAGGCCGGTCCCCCCATACCGTCGGGTGGTTGAGCCATCCGCCTGGGTGAAGGGTTGAAAAATCCGTGCCCTCTGCTCCGGTGTGATCCCAATTCCGGTATCTTTCACCGAACAACACAGCCGGTTGTTGTGCCCCTCCACGGGGCGGATCTCCAATAGAATCTCCCCCGCCTCGGTAAATTTTGCCGCGTTGTCCACCAGGTTTGCAATCACCTGTCGCAGTCGCAACGCATCTACAAGGACCATCTGCGCAACGGCCGGCGCAACGATAGCCACCAGGTCCACCGGTCTCCCGGCCACGCGGGTCGCCGCATCCTGTAGCACCAGCTCCACCAGCTCCCGGATATCGGTGGGCGTGGGATCCAAGGCGAGTCGTCCCGCGTCAAACTTGGAGAAATCCAGCACCTCATTGATAAGTTGGAGAAGTACGGCCCCGGAAGAGGCGATGGTTTCTACATAGTCCCTCTGCTCTGCGCTGAGCCTTCCCGCACTCAGAAGGTGGGTCATTCCCAGCATGCCATTTAACGGTGTCCGCAGCTCATGGCTGATCGTGCTGACAAACTGCGACTTGGCGCGCAGCGCTTCGAGGGCCTCCGCCCGCGCCTGCTCGGCGGCAAGGCGCGCCTCTTCTGCAGCCGCCCGCTGCGTTTCAGCGACCCGCAGCGCCTGCTCTACACGCTCTTTGGCTTCCACCGCTTCTGCCCTGGCTCTTTCCGCCTCCTTCGACTCCAGGGCGAGCTGAGAATTCTGCGCGGCGAGGGTCTCCACCATCTCCCGACTGGAGAACACGGCCCCCACTGCCAACCGAAAGCGGGCGGCAAAGCCCAGCTCCGGCGGCGCTTCGATGAGGTAGGTACCCTGGTTTTGGGTGATGTTCAGCACGACGTGGGAATCCGGAAGACCCAGGGCGCGGGGAAGGGCACTGAACACACCGGCGTTGAGATGAAAGAAGGCGGGACAGTGCCGATGGGGGTGGGGAACGGAGATGGTTCCCACGTAGCGCCCGTCTGCCACCACCCGGAAGGTGGTGGTGACAATCCGAAAGAGGCTTGGCCCCCCCCAGCGGAAGTTGGCCCAATAGAGCCCCTGCGGTCCAGCTACCATCCGAATGATCCGGACGGTCGGCCCCAGCTCGGGGACCTTGATGACCACCTCCCCCTCTCTCTGGAGTCCCTCCGGCCCCCCACAAAGCTCCTCCAGCCGCTCCAGCAGCATACAGAATTGGTTCCAGTCAAAGCCCTGTGTTTCCGCTTCCCGGATGCCGATCACCCCCTCGCAGATGTCGGTAAGCGACGCGCCACGGTTTGCGGCGATCATCTTGACGACAGGAAAAGCACTGGGTGAAACGTCGCGCATCTACTTGGATGCCCCCGTGCCTGCCATTCCGACATCGGCGATGATCTCCCGAAGGAGCGCCCCCGCGTAGTGCTCACGTGCCTGTACATAGATGCAGTTCTTGATGACTTCCGCACCAAACCTGCGCTTTTCCAGCTCGGCGTCCATCCCCATATGCAGCCTCTCCATACCCATCTCCTTCGCCCGCCGAATGAACAGCAGCAGCATCCCCCGATAGGTATCGTGACTCACCCGCCACTCCTCATCCAATCCACAAAAAAGCGGAGCGTAGTCGTTGTTATATTTATGAGCAGCCCAGAAGGCAACCGGCCGCCCATCCGGGGGCCCCCCTTTCTCGGGCCGCACCCGCACCAGACCCATCTCCCATGCTGGACTACGCAGCAGCTCCCCAAACAGGTTCGGCGGAAAACCAAAGACATTCAGTCGCAATTTCCGACTTGCAAGCTGATGATACAATCCGTAGAGCTGTTCAATCTCGGAGTCGGCGAGGGGCGCCAACCCGTACCCGTGATAGCTCACTTCAAAGGTCGGAGCGTTTTCGAAGACTGCCCGGAGCTGAAGGCGCTTCTTGGCGCCGAGCCGCTTGAGCCACTCTTCCTCCTCCTTCCAGTTCAACTCCAGAATGTGGCTGTCGAACATCGGCATTCTGGACAGGCCGTGGTGGAGCATAAATTGATCCATCTCCACGTCTCCGTCCGGCAAATCCCGCACGATCAGCGCAGAGGCTCCGGCTGCCGAAACCTCCTCATCTGCCAATTTCAGCACCATCCGGAGGGCCTCCTGCCAGTTCCGGCTCCGATCCAGGTACAGATGGTTCCCCTCTGAAAGATTGGACCCGATTTGTACCACCTTCGAAGTCAGGAAATAGGGATCCTCCTTGCGCCGGGCCTCCACTGCACGGGAAACGTCCTCCCGCGAGAGCATGTCGTCCTTCTGAAGGAGGGTGGTGAAGAATGTAGCTGCTACGAGGTGTTGTTCTTGATCCCGTATCAATACATATTTGACGGCCCACTGGTGTTCCACGGGCGCATTCGGATTCCGATAGACACTTTCCACCAGCTCCATCGCATCCCAGCTACAATTGGCGGCTGCCCCCAAAGCGTCATTCCAGCTTTTCCGGTCCACACCCTGGATGGTGTGGGTGATATCCACGGAGAGCCGGGAACGCTGCTCTACATTTTTGGGAACAACTGTACGGGGACGAGAAGCCCCTGCCGACTCCGCTGGCAGGGCATTCTCGAACATCGCGGCCAGCGTGATGCCAGAGAGCCCTTCCTCTTCCATGGCGGCGGGCAGGTGCACCGCGAGTCGCTCGATCGCCTGATCCAGCTCGTCAAAGGAGTGCGCTGCCGTAATGGTAAAGCGAATCCCCGCCCGCCGCATGGGCACGGTGGGATAGACCGAGCAATTTACATAAACTCCGTCCTCCGCCATCCGCTCCGCAACCCGGAAAGACACCCGGGGCAGACCACAGAGCAGGAAAAAGATGGGAGACTCGTTGACGGCGATGGGCCGGAGCCCCACCTCCTCCAGTCGGGTGTTGACATGCTGGGTGCGCAGCCGCAAAGCGTCCTGCAGGGGATCGATCTCCGGGGACAGGTGCAGCTTTGCACTGGCCAGCACCGCCCCCATCATCGGCGGCTGCATGGGGCCGGAAAACACGAGAGGACCACCAGAAAGCCGGACCTTTTCCCGTTCCGCCTCGGTGGCGAACATCACACAGCCACCCCCCGCACCAAAGCCCTTCGCAAAGGATGTCGCAACCACCACACGCTCAGAGAAGGGAAAACGAGCGAGAAAGCTCCCTCTTCCATGACGACCCGACCAACTCATCCCGTGGGCATCGTCGATGTAGAGGCGCACGTTGGGGGCAACATTTAGTATTTCTTTCAAAACCTCCACCGGCGCGAGGTCTCCATACATACTGAAGACCCCATCCGACGCAAACCAGACGGTCTTGCAGCGCGCCGCCAGCCTTTTCACCACGTCGCAGGCCCGGTCCAGCTGGTCGTGCCGCACCAGCTCCACCGTCGTCCCGCCGGCCCTCGCCTGGTTGGCACCCATATGGATGCTGTGGTGCGCCTGATGATCCAGGACGATGGCATCATTTTCCGTGGCGAGGACGGGCAGCGAAATCAGGTGTGCCATGGTGGTCGAGGGGGTCACCAGCACATGCGCGCCAAAAAGTGCGGAGAGCGTCTCCTCCAGCTCGCTGTAAATCGGCGCCGAAAGGTAGCCTCGGGAGCAGGAAAACTGCACGCCGTAGCGATCCACGGCGTCGTGTACCCCGGCGATGAGCGCGGGATGTTGCTCCAGGCCCAGGTAGCTGCAGGAAGAAAAAGATACCATCCGCCGCCCTTGGAGGGTCACAATCCGCCCGCGCAGTTCGTCATCGGTGCAGGTCTGAAAGAACAGACCCCGCTGACGCGCGTCGTTGTGAATCGCGGTGATGGAGGAAAGGATTTGAGATATTTCCATGTTTTTCTCTTGAGGGCTATATAAGTATTTCTCAGCTTTGGCACCTCAGGAAAAGCCTTTATTGCGCATGTCGGCGAAACGTGTAGTATGGCTATGATCAGTTAGGATCCCTATAGACAGGAGAGCGATGATGCAGCCGCAAACACCTGACCAGCAACAGAGGATCCTGGTGCTCGTTGTGGAGGATCATCCGGTCAATCGTAAGGTAGTCTCTCGCATGTTGGAGAACATGGGCTGCCGGGTGGAGCTGGCTGAGGATGGTCTGGTCGGTGTGGAGCGCGCCGCAGCTTGCCCCGACTTGATTTTGATGGACTGCAGCATGCCACGCTGCGACGGGTTGGAAGCGACCCGCAGAATTCGTGCGCTCCCGGGCGCCGCCGCACACAGCGCAATTGTAGCCCTGACCGCACATGCCATGCCGGGCGACAAGGAGCGCTGCATCGCGGCCAGCATGGATGATTGGCTGTCAAAACCCCTGTCGCCAAATGATCTCGCATTTGTACTGAAAAAGTTCACGGCCTGGACGGGCCCGACGGAGGTGGCATCCACCGACGGTACCTTTGACCGGCGCGCGATCGATCAGCTGCTGGATCTGGCCAGCGACGACCCGGAGTTTTTCACCGATGTCGTAAATGAGTTCAGCACGGCGGCCAACAGCGCTTTAGAACAAGCATGGTCACAACTGGAGGATGGTAATCAGGCGGAGCTCCGGAGGACCATCCACCGCCTGAAAAGCGCCAGCGCCACGGTGGGGGCGACCCGCCTCCACACCGCCTGCCACCGCTTGGAGGCAGCCGAGCAGCTTCCGGGAGCGGAACTGCTCCTGCAGGCCATCGCTCAAGAAGTCAACCTGGCCCTGGCCGCCCTGCGCAGCGAGCAGAGGAATTTCTCATGAGAATCCTGATTGCAGAAGATGATTCGGTCACCCGGAGGGTACTCTCCGCACGTCTTCGCCGTTGGTGCTACGAGGTGACGGCGGTGGCAGACGGTCAGGCGGCGTTGGAGCTGCTGACGGGAAATGATCCCCCGCGCCTCGCGCTCCTGGATTGGGAGATGCCGGGAATGGACGGCGTGGACATCTGTGGCCGGGTGCGGGAGTCTGCATCCGGTCGCTACAGTTATTTGATTTTGTTGACGGGGCGCGAGTCTCAGCAGGATCTGGTGGTGGGTCTGAGGGCCGGGGCCGACGACTACCTTCGCAAGCCCTTTGACGAGGCAGAGCTGGAAGCAAGGCTCCGTGTCGGCATCCGCATCCTGACACTCCAGGAGGAGCTGGTTCAGGCTCGGGAGGCCATGCGGCATCAGGCCACGCACGATGGCCTGACCGGGCTGGCCAACCGCGCCTCTCTGATGGACAGCCTGAAGATCGAGGTGGCCCAGCTGGCCCGAAGGGGCGGCTCTCTCTCGGTGGCTATGATCGACCTGGACCACTTCAAGCGGATCAACGATACCCTTGGCCACGCCGCCGGTGATGCGGTGCTGGTGCAAACCACCCAGCGGGTCGCAAACTCAGTGCGCCCCTATGACCGATTCGGACGGGTGGGAGGGGAGGAGTTTGTCATCCTCCTTCCTGGCTGCGATCTGCAGGGGGCCGCAGCCGTGGCAGAGCGGGTGCGCGCGGCCATCGCAGCGGAACCGGTGATTCTGGAAACCGGACCCATCGACGTGACCGCCAGCATCGGTGTGGCCACGATCACCGATCCCGCGCAGGCGGAAAGCCTTTTGCCCCGGGCGGACGAGGCCATGTACAAGGCGAAGCATGGCGGACGTAATCGGGTCGGTCTGGCCACCTAGCCCTCCACCCGACAAAGGGCGCTTGCGGCGCTCGGGCCGCACGCGCCTTACATGGTGTGAACAATCCTCCCCTTATCCCCCCTCCTTCCGCAGAAAAGGGTTAGAATCGCGCCCGTGAATCCGCCGACTGTCCAACCTTCCGCAGCCGAAACCGGGAAACGGGCCGCAGCCGCACGTTCTTCGCTGCCGGATTCCGCCCTTCCACCGCGCGAAGGCATGTCTGCGGTCGGCTTGGGGCCCCCCCGGGATGGGATCGCCGCAGCCATTCCCTTGGCCGGAGACGATGGGGCGGAGGGCCCGGCGCCCGCCTCCGCACGGGGTCCGGCGCTCCCCCTGCCCCTTGGACCCGGGAACATCAAAGAGGTAACGGAAGAAGAACCCCAGCTTTCCGGCGCGCTGGGGGACGGTACCCACGAGACCCTGTCGGCGACTCCGGCCCCAACCGTCACCCTGATCGAATACGACGATGACGAGCAGCTCCCCGAGGATGCTGGCGACCTTTCCGCGGACGCCCCCCTCCCCCGCAGCCCACGGACGCGGCGGTCGCCCGGGCGCTGGAGGATGCCTACCACCAATCGGTGGGGGAACTTCCGGCGGAGCCACCGGCTCCGGCCTCGCAGGATCCGGACGGTCGCCAACCCACGATGAAGCCGATGATCAGCGACTGGGCGGAGGATCAGGTGACCGATGTGCCCGACGCGGCGCGCGCGGCGGCGGCCGCCACCTACCGATCCGACCGGCCCCAACGTGCCACCCGCGGTCTTCGGCCGATTCCCCGTCCCGTGGCGAAAAGGGGGCGTGGCTTCTGGCTTCTTTTGGCATCCGGCCTGATAGCGGCCGTCGCGCTGCTGGGCTTTCTGGTCTTTGGCGGCGCAGGTGGGGTCGAGCCCGTAGCCGAGGCTGCGGAGACGGCTCCCGAGACGCTTGTGCCACCGGTTGCGACTTCGGTGGAAGCGCCCGCAGCGGTGCCTTCGACGGTCGAGGTGGCACCGACGGTCGAGGTTGTGCCGCCCACTCCGACTCCGGTAGAGGCGGCCCCCGTGGAAAGGGAGCCGCTCGGCGCCCCCCCGGCGGCACCGGAGCCACCCGCAGCGGCCGCGGCGGCCCACGGTGTGGAGGCGGAGGCCCCCACGCCGCCGAGCACCGTCCCCCTGGCGCCCACCCCTCCGGCCTTAAAAGCCTTCCTCCGCTGCCCGCCCAACGCCTGCCAACGTTTTGGCGATCTGGTGATGGTGAACCGGGGGCCGCTCAAGCTCTACGCAGATCCAAGCTGCAAGAAGCCGATTTCGGCCGTCTTTGCGTCGGGGCAGACGGTGGTGGCGGCCGGCGCGGATTGTTTTGCGGTCGAGCTGCCGCGCTGAGGGAGCCTGATGGACAAATCGAGTGGGCCTATGGCTATTCAGAGCGCTTTGGCCCAGTAGACTACCAGACCCAGGAGCGGGCGACCTGAGGGGTCCCCTTCCCAGGCCGGCGACCCCACAATGCCAACACGAGGGCGCTTGCGGCGCTCGGGCCGCACGCGCCTTGCGTGGTTCCGAGAATACTCCCCTTATCACCCCTCCTTCTTCTGAATGAATGTTCATTCAGCGGTCCTCCCTGGCCGGGGTACGGGCTCGCCTTGGCCTTTGCCGCTACCCGCTGGCGGCTTTGCCCCTTTTTGCCCGTGACGTGGCCGCGGGCCGCAGCTATAGGCGGATTTGCCCATGCTGCTTCTCCTTGCCCTTCTTCCCGACGCCCTGGCCCACGGCGTCACCTACTACACAAGCCAGTTGAGTGCCTCTTCGGATGGGCATGTCTGGGCTCTTGTGGATGGCTGGGGGGTCCTTCATAGCACCGATGGGACGGCCTGGGAGTGGATCTGTGAGGAGGGACTTGGGGTAACCGCTGTCTATGACC
>JBEIQS010000368.1:0-3772 GCA_040376425.1 Alphaproteobacteria bacterium
CCGTTCCGCGTCGGTGAAGGGATGGTGGCACCAGGCGCGATGTCCGCCGCCCCGGTCCACCTCTGGGGGAAGGCTCTTGCAGGCCTCAGAGGCCCGGTCGCAGCGGTCACGGAAGCGGCAGCCGCTGGGGAAGTCGAGCGGGCCGGGCACCATGCCGCGGATGGTGGGCAGGCGACTTCCGGGAGGAATCAGGCCGGGAAGCGAGGAGAGCAGGCCCACGGTGTAGGGGTGGGTGGGGTGGGCAAAAAGCTCGGCGGTCGCAGCTGTTTCCACCACGCGGCCCGCGTACATCACCACCACGCGGTCGCAGGTCTCCGCGATCACGCCCAGGTCGTGGGTGATCAACAGCACCGCCATACCGTTTGCCTGCTGAAGATCCTTCAGCAAGGTGAGGATTTGGGCCTGGATGGTGACGTCCAGTGCGGTGGTGGGCTCGTCTGCAATCAGCAGGTCCGGCTCGCAGGCCAGGGCCATGGCGATCATGACCCGCTGCTTCATGCCCCCGGAGAGCTGGTGAGGGTACTCCTCGATCCGCGACTCTGCGGCGGGAATCCCCACCTTTTTCAGCATCTCCAGGGCGATGGCATAGGCCTCTTCCGGCTCTTTGCCCTGGTGCAACATCACCGCTTCCATGATCTGATCGCCCACGGAATAGACCGGGTTGAGCGAGGTCATCGGCTCCTGGAAGATGACGGAGATCTCGTTGCCGCGCACCTTGCGCAGCTCTGCCATGGGCAGCTTGGTGAGATCCCGGTCTTTGAAGAGGATCTTTCCGCCCACAATTCGGCCAGGAGGCTCGGGAATCAGGCGGAGGATGCTCATGGACATCACCGACTTGCCGCAGCCGGACTCTCCGACCACGCCCAGGGTCTCGCCCCGGTGGATCTGGAAGCTGACGCCATCCACCGAGGGAAGTACGCCCGCATCGGTGAAAAAGTGGGTTTGGAGGTTCTGAATGTCGAGGAGCGGCTCCATCTTACCTCCGCAGCTTGGGGTCGAGAGCGTCGCGGAAGCCTTCGCCCACCAGGTTCAGCAGGCTGACGGTGGCGAAGATGGCAAAGCCCGGCGCCAGGATCAGCGGCCAGGAGCCGGTCTGCCGGCCGGTGGAGAGGATCTGCCCCCAGGAAGGCACCGTGATGTCGCCCAGGCCCAAGAAGCTCATGGTGGACTCGATCAGGATGGCGGAGGCCACACCGAAGGTAGCACTGACCAGCACCGGGCCCAGTGCGTTGGGCAGGATCTCTTCAAAGATGATGGCGGTGCGTGAAAAGCCCGCCGCCCGGGCCGCAGAGACAAAATCCAGCTCTCTCAGTCTTAAGAACTCGGCGCGCACCAGACGCGCCGGCCCGGTCCAGGCCACGGCTGCGATGATCAACATGATGTGGAAGATCGAGCGATTCTCGATGAACGACGCCACGGTGAGCACCAGGAACATCGACGGGATGCAGATCACCACCTCCACCAGCCGCATCAACAGGTTGTCGATGCGGCCGCCAAAGAAGCCGGAGATCGCACCGACGGCGGTGCCAAAGCTGATGTAGAGGGCCACTGCAAAAAGCCCCACGGTCAGCGACACGCGGGTGCCGTAGAGCATACGTGCGAACACGTCGCAGCCTGCGGAGTCGGTGCCCAGCGGGTGGTCCAGGGAGGGCACGGCGTTGGCGTCGGTGATGTCGCCATCCCGGTAGGAGTAGGGCAACAGCGGGTAGATGGCGGTGACCTCTTGGCCACTCGCCTCCAATGTGGCTTGTATCGTGGGATACACTTTCTTTACGTCCTGGCTCGGAAAGGCCAGGATTCCCGCGAGACTTCCCAGCCACAGGCCACCGGCCAGGAGCAGGGCGCGGCCGCGAGCCCGCTCGCGGGTGTTCCGGGGTTGCCCGCGTGTGCGCACCAGAACGAACAGAAAGCCTGCGGCGAAAAAGCTGCCGGGGAAAAGCAGGCTATTGAAGAAGATGTCGATCGCATTTTCGAAGAAATTACGGTCGAAGAGGCTGACGAGCCAGGGAGAGGACCAGCCGCTGCCATCGTTCCAGAGGAAGGGTTTGTTGGAGACGAAGATCGGCGCATAGATGGCGATCAACATCAGGATGCCCACGCCGCCGAGCGAACGGAAGGCGAGGCGACGCTTCTGGAACTGGCCCCAGACGATCTCGTACCAGAGCGGATCTTCCATTTTTTCAGCTTCAGTCAAGGCTGATCCTCGGATCCACAAGGGCGTAAGAAAGGTCAGAGATCAGGATGCCCACCTGCGTGAGCAGACTCGATGCCAACAAAACTGTCATCACGACGTTGTAGTCCCGCTGGTTGATGGCATCGATCAGGAAGGTGCCCATGCCGGGGATGTTGAACACCACCTCGATGACCACAGAGCCCGAGACCAGCACCGGCAGCAGGCCGCCCAGCAGGGTGAGGATGGGTATCATGCCGTTTCGAACGGCATGTTTGATGATGACCACCGGCTCGGACAGGCCCTTGGCACGCGCGGTGCGGATGTAGTCGGCGCGGATCACGTCGATAACGCCGGTGCGCGCGTAGCGGGACAGGGCGGCCAGGGCGACCGAGGTGGAGGTGGCCACCGGCATGGCGATGTGCCACAGGATGTCCAGTAGCTGGCCCAGGGTGGTCTGGGGGGGATCGTCGGAGTTGTAGAAGCCACCGGTGGGAAAGATCTCCAGCGGGGTGCCCTGGGAGAGCAGCTTCAACAGTACGGTGCCGGTGAAAAAGGTGGGTAAACTGTAAAGAACAAAAAGACCGACGGTGCTGACCGTGTCCGCCGTGGAGCCGGGTCGTACCGCAGAGTAGACTCCCAAGGGCACCGCGAGGCTGTAGGCCAACAGAATACTTAAAAGTGACAGCGAGATGGAGTACTTGATACGTCCGACGAGCTGGGGCAGCACCGGCTCGTGGTTCACGACCGATATGCCCAGATCCAGGTGCAGCAGCTTGTACCAGTAGGTCGCAAAGCGGGTATCCAGGAAGAAAGAGTAGAGCTTTTCGGTGCCCTCGTACTCGTAGTCGGCGTGGTTGCTCTCCCACCAGCCCTTCCACAAGGGGGTGATCCGCTCCAGACAGGGCGCGACCTCCTCGGTCGCCTCGCACTTCCAGCCCCGGAACTCCCGGTTGAAAGTATCGATCTCGCGGTTGGCGCGCGTGACCACTTCCGCGTCAGCGGCGCTCTCCGACACCATCGCCTTCTTCGCCGACAGCACCAGGGTGTCCGCGGCGGCCCGGCGCAGGTCCGGATTGGAGTCCTGTAGGATCAAGGCGACCTGATGCCGCACCAGGTAGGTGCCAAAGTCCTCCAGCGCCTCACGTGCGGCCACCCGAGCCGCGGGCAGAGGGTTGCCCTCCAGCCCGTAGGCATCGCTGAGGAGCTGCCGAACCTCTGCCTGGTCCATCCAGGAGCGCGTGTTGAAAAGGATGGGTTTATCCAGCGAAAACTGCTGTTTGAACAGCATCACGCTCTCGCTGGTCACCTCTGTTTTTCCGCTCTGCCCGTTCTCTGCGCCACCCCGCTCGCCCGGTCGCCCCGGGGCCAGGTTCAGGAGCAGAAACACCAGGAGGGAGATGAGGAAGAACACCGGAACCATCAGCAGCACGCGACGGAGGGTGTACTGCAGCATCCGCTACTCCCGCGGCTGGTTGAAGGAGAAGTAGCGCAGGTCCCGGTAGGGGTAGAGCACCGTGAAGATCGGGTTCAGGTGATCCCAGTACAGCACGGGCCGCTTCCGGGCGTAGAAGAAGGAATAGGGCTGATCCTCGGCCACCA
>JBEIQS010000221.1:0-9306 GCA_040376425.1 Alphaproteobacteria bacterium
AGCCCAGGATGGGGTTGCCGGTCGCGTCCTCACGCAGATCCACACGGATCGGGTTGATGGTGGTGCTGCGGTTGACATCACCGTTCTCGCTGATCACCACCACCTGGTTGCTGTAGCGGTCCGCCACTACGATGCGCCGCTGGGAGAGACCCGCGGGAATATCCAGGTCGTAGGCGCTGTAGACCAGCGGCGTATTGCCGACGGCGGTGAGCGACAAGGAGCCGGCGACCACTTCGAACTCGTACTCGACCAGGGCGCCATCCTCTTCCACCACCAGCCGGTTGCCGTTGTAGGTATCGGCTGCACAGACGGGGAAGGCGTAGTCCTCCAGCTCGTCGTAGGTGGAGGTGCCGCTGCTGTCCACGCCCAGGTAGCCCAGGTGGGTACCCACGTCGCTACAGGCAAAGCCGTGCAGGGTGTCGTCGGAATCCACCGCCACGGCGGCGTCCGTGTACAGGTTGCGCGGGGCACTCACCTGCCGCTGGGAGGCGCTGCCCGAGTCGGTGCGGTAGGCCGCGAGCCGGGGTAGGTTGTTGGACCCGTCGACCTGGTTGGTCAGGGAGAAGTTATAGATCTGTCCATTGACCGGCGCGAGATCGTGGGCGGCAATGGCCGAGAGGTTGGTGGGGGTGGCCGAGGAGTCCCACCGAATCATGGAGTAGGCAGTGGACCCCACGGTTGCGATGGTTTCGTTCAGATCCCACAGGATGGCCGTGGAGCCATCGTAGGCGTCGTCGCTGGTGCCGTCGGTGAAGGGGACAAAGAGGTAGTCCGCGTTGATCGACAGAAAGAGCTGACTGCCAATGGCGCCGTAGTGCAGCGAAACCGGGTTCTGGATCTCCCAGCCCTTGTCCTTGAGCCCGACGACCCGGAAGGTGGAGATGCCTCCGTCGCAGTCGCTGTCGACCGAATCCGAGGTCAGCTCCGGGGCGGCGGGGTTCTGCTCCGCCTCCTCGTCGTTGCAGTCGCCACCGGGGAGCTGGGCGTCCGGGTAGAGCAGGGCCTGGTCCACCAGCCAGGCGTCGGGGATGTAGCCGTCTCCGTCCTGGTCGAAGTCGTTGGCGTCATCGCAGTTATTGTCAACACTGTTGTACCAAACTTCCGCACAGGCAGGGCAGACATCCGCGGCAGCGTCGTTGCAGTCCAGACCACCGTAGGCGTTGCTGTCCGCACCGTCGCGATCGGCATCGTACTCGTAGGTGTCGCCGTCGCAGTTGCTATCCAGTCCGTCATAGGCGGGATCTTCGACCTCCGGGCCGATGGCGATGTCCAGGTCGTCGCAGTCCCCGCCCACCGTCCAGGTGTCCTGCTCGCAGACGCTGCTCACCGAGGTCGCGATGGTGGGATCGATCTCGGGCTCGGCCCCATCGCCGTCCTGGTCGAAGTCGTTGCGGCCGTCGCAGTTCTGATCCACGCCGTCGTAGTAGGTCTCCCCCTGCTTGGGGCTGATTTGAGGGCTGGTGTCGCAGCAGTCGGTGGCCTCGATCATCAGATCAGGGCGATCACGGTAGGCTTCTTCCTGTTGGGCAGCAAACTCGCTGGATGCGCGCTGGTCCCCATCCTGATCAAAGTCGTTCAACCCATCACAATTCTGGTCCACACCGTCGTACCAGGTCTCAGCCGCGCGGGGGTTGATGGTCGCGTCGTTGGGCGCGCAGTCTTCGGTGTTGGCAAAGCCATCCCCATCTTCATCCAGGTGCGGGCGGACCAATTCTTTGTCTGCCTCGGTCACCCAGGTGCAGCCCCCCATCGTCAACAGCAACAGTACCCGCGTCATGGTGTTTCCTCGGTCCGTAGTTTAGCACGCCTGCGAAGGTGAAGGAGGGCTTCGATGTTGCCCGCCTTGGCACCGGGCACGGGAGAGTCCATACTTCCCAGCACCTCAAAACCCTGCTCCTCCGCCTCTCTCCTCACCTTTTCCAGGGCGAGTGGGCGATATTCCTCCTCCACCCGCCCCCCCTTCCCGATCCCCCGTGGGCCCACCTCAAATTGAGGTTTCACCAACAGCACCGCCTCCCCCACCGGCAGCAGGCGCGCGATGGCGGGAAGGATCAGCGTGAGGGAGATAAAGGAGAGGTCACCCACCAAGAGCGCGATCGGCTCGGGCAGGCTCTCCAGGTGCCGCGCATTGGTGCGCTCCATCACCACCACCCGAGCATCCTGCCGCAACTTCCACGCCAATTGCCCGTAGCCCACGTCCACGGCATAGACCCGGGTTGCGCCGCGCTGGAGCAGGCAGTCCGTAAATCCACCGGTAGAAGCGCCCAGATCGGCACAAACCAGATCCTTGGGATCCACCCCGAAGCGATCCAGGGCGGCCTCCAGCTTCAGGCCTCCCCGCGATACGTAGCGCAACGGGTCCTCCCGCAGGCGGATTTGCTGGCCCGGTCGTACCTTTTGAGAAGATTTTTCGGCCGGCACCTCGTCCACCAGCACCACGCCCGCCATCACCAGGGCCTGAGCCTGCTCGCGCGAGACAGCCAGTCCCCGGCGTAGCAACTCCAGATCCAGTCGATCCAGGCGACGCTCTTCCTTCACCCGGAGCGCTCCACCGTGAAGCGAGCGAGGCCGATCAGGCGGCTGGGGTCCGGCAACCCCTGCACCGCCTGGAGGGCCCGCTCCAGCTCGGCCATGGCACGGGCGCGGGTGGCATCCAGGCCCAGGCACTTCACAAAGGAGGGCGGACCGGTCGGATCACGATCCTGATCGGCATCCAGCACGTCATCCTGGAGCTGAAAAGCCAGACCCACCGCGTCGCCATAGACGGTGAGCGCTTCCAATTGCGACGGCGAGGCCTGGCCGGCCCGGCCGCCCATCCGCGCCGCCGCCTGAATCAACGCTCCGGTTTTGGCCCGATGCAGGCGCTCCAAGGCGGCGACCCCTATATCGGGGCTTGCGGTGATGTCCAGGTACTGTCCGGCCACCATCCCTGGCCCGGTGGCCCGGGCCAGCTCGCGAACCTGGTCCGCGCCGGCCGGCGCCAGCACCGAGACAGCCTCTGCCAGCAGGGCATCGCCCACCAACATGCCCACGGCTTCACCGTGGATGCTGTGGATGGTGGGCCGACCGCGACGATAATTATCGTCGTCCATACAGGGAAGATCGTCGTGAACCAACGAGAAAGTGTGGACAAGCTCCAGTGCCAGCGCAGGCAGCAGCGCCGCCTCCGGCCCGCCGCCCAGCGCTTCGCAGGCCGCAATACACAGGAGCGGCCGGAAGCGCTTTCCACCCGTGGCGAGTGGATAGCGACAGGCAGAACGCAGCTCCTCCGGCTCAAATTCCGCACAGGTCTCCAGAAGCGCCACTTCAAGCCAATCGCGACGCGCCGTGACCCAGGTGGAGAAGGAAACCACAAGCACCTCCAGGCACCGTCCGGCTAACCGGTTCGGCCCGCAGGGGGTACGAATTTGCATCGGGATTCCGCGGGCTCTTGCTGAATGAGGCTTCATTCAGCGCCCTCATCCGGGCTATACGTCTTTCCGAATGACCCAGGCCAGGGCGGGCGGCGTGATCAGCGTGGTCACCATCACCATGATCACCACCGCCGCAAAGGTGGAGGAGGAGATCACGCCCTCGCCCCCCACATGCAGGGTCAGGCCGATGTTCGCGAAGATCAGGCCCACTTCGCCGCGGGGGATCATCCCCACACCCACCGCCAGCCTCCGGATGCCGCCCCCCCGAACCCCCAGCATACAGGCCTGTTTTCCCACCACGGCGGCCACCGTGAGCGCCATCGCCAGCCCGAAGGCGGAGGGATTCGCCAGCTCGCTCAGTTGTACACGGAAGCCCATCAGCACAAAAAATATCGGGGCCAGCATATGGGACACCGGCTCGATCAGCTCCTCCAAATGGCGCTCCCCCTTCTCCAAAAAAGGTTCGTAGAGCGCTCCTTCCAGGATCAGGCCCGCCGCAAAGGCGCCCACGATGGGCGCCAGCCCCACCTCGGCCGCAAGCCAGGACATCACAAAGGCAAAGGAGAGACTGACCCCCAGAAGAATGCCGCCCCCGCGCAGCTTGGCGGCGTGTCGATAGAGAATCGGGGTCAGCAGGACGCCCAGACCGACCGCGCCGCCAAGAAAGAGCATCGCCTTGCCCACCACCACCAGCACCGGTGCCATCGACAGCGGTGTTCCCGTGTTTGCGGATTGAATAATCCCGCTCACCGATGCGAGGATCACCAGCCCCAACACGTCGTCGATCACCGCCGCACCCAGGATCACCTTGGCTTCTGGACTCTCCGACACGCCCAGGTCTTTGAGCACCCGCGCGGTGATCCCCACCGACGTGGCCGTCAACGTGGCCCCCAAGAAGAGGTGGACATAGGGCGAGTGATCCGGCAACATGACGTGGCCCACCGCATAGCCCAGGCCCATCGGGGCCAACACGCCCAGCACGGCCACGGCCATCGCCGTCGTTCCCACCCGCGCCATCTGCCCCAAGGTGGACTCCAGTCCCACCTGGAACAGCAGGACGATCACGCCCAGCTCGGCAAGGGCACCCACCACCGGATCATCCGCCACCCTGGCCATACCGTCGAAGCCCAGGAGCGGCAGGTTCCCCAGAAACATCCCCACAAACAGCTCACCGAGCACTGCCGGCTGGCCCAGGCGTTGCGCCAGATCCCCACCCACCTTGGCGCCGCCCAGGATCAGGGCCAGGGTGAACAACAGGTCGCCAAAAGACGGATGCCCGCCGGCCGCCCAGGCCAAGCCCGGAAGGGCAAGCAACAGCAGAAACGGCAGGCGCCCCCTCACTCTTCCTCGTCCTCGGGCGGCACCACCTCCAGCCAGCCTGCGTAGCGCACCAGGCGGCCCAGCACGGGAAGGCGGATTTCCACGTCGGTCTTGACACGTCCAGGGATATCGCCGCGCACCGTGGCCTCGACCTTCGGAAAAAACGGCAATTTTACGCCCCAAATCTGCGCCCCTACCGCTACATACTTCAGGCCGTTGGTGTAGGCCTCCAGGCGCATCCACACCTCCAGCGGCTGCCCGTCAAAGGCCTCGCTCAGCCACCAATGTGCCCCCTCCTGCACCAAGCGCTGTTGACTGCGCAGAATCACCCCATCAAAATCCCGCTCCCATCGGGTCGCCAGCGCACGGATGCGCAAGTGTACGGGGACCCCCTCCCCGGCAGGAGGAAAGCCGAACAACCTGGCCAGACCCAGCCATCCATGCTCGACCGTGAACAGACCCGCGGCGTCCCCATCTACATGCACACGCCGCACGGATTCTGGAAGCTGTGCCCAGGCTTCACCAAGAAGATCCTGGTAGATCGACCTCAGGCGGACTCCAGACTTTCCCGCAGCTTCAGCAGGGTCTCTTTCCAGAAGGCGTCGATCGGCGCCCGGAGGGCCGCATCCTCAAAAGCCGGATTGATATGCTGGATATGCACCACGGACTCGGCGCCATCGCGCGCAACCTGGAACAGCACCCGGGTGCCCTTCCAGGGACCGGGAGAGTGCTTGTCCCACAGCACTTCGAGGCGACCGGTGGGCCGAAACTCATGGAGCATCCCCACTTCTTCCTGCCCGCCCACCTTCAGACAGTAGCGCCCGCCGGCCCGGGGATCCACCCGAGCCTCGGTGCCCAGCCAGCGCGCCAGCTCCTCCGGTGCCGTCAGGAACTTCCAGATGGTGCGGGGAGAGGCATCAATGTTGATCTGGCGCCGGACTGTGGACATGCGTGCGGACCCGTGGGCGGGCCGCAGCATAACCGCTCTGCGCCCCTCACTCCAGATCTATGGCTGGTAGGCGGGAACGCTTTTCTCCCGCCCTGCAGTGCTTACTCTACAGGCCTTCCGGAGACCCGATGCTGCTTTTTCTCGTCCTCGCCTGTGCTGACCCTACCGCTGATAAGCCCAAAGCGGAACTTGTTCCCCCCTCAGCGCCGGTTCAGCCGGTAGCCACCCCCGCCCCCCCGCTACAGAATCCCGCGGCCCCGGCCGCAACCACCGCGCCGGCGAACCTGCGCAGCGTGGCCCTGAGCGGCACCATCGGCTTCACCGGCTCCAAGGTGACCAAGAGCCACGATGGCCGCTTCAATAGCTGGAAGGGCGAAGCGCAGCTTGATGGCGACAAGTTGGTGGGGCTGCGCTTCACCGTGCAGACCGCGAGCGTGCAGACCGACTCCCCCAAGCTGGATAGCCACCTGATCGCCGAGGACTTTTTCAACGCCGCCGCGATGCCCGAGGCCACCTTCGTCAGCAGTGCGATCACCGCAGGGGCGGCCGCAGATGCCGGTCTGCCCGGCGCCACCCACACGGTGGAGGGAGAGCTGACCCTGCATGGCGTGAAGAAGCAGCTCCGTTTTCCGGCGGTGATCGAGCAGAGCCCCGCGGGCGTCAAAGCACGCACCGAGTTCTCCATCAACCGGAAAGACTTCGGGATCGTCTATCCGGGCCGACCCGACGATCTGATCCGCGAAGATGTACTTCTGAAGGTAGATATCACAAGCGCCTCTTGACCGGTCAAGAGGGCAGCAGACCCGCCCCCAGACTCAGGGACCGACCGTGACCGGCCCCGAGGGCAGGGGGCGATAGCCCAGGTAGGCGCCGTACTTTTGAGATAGCTCCGTCGCGTTGGCGGAGCGTCCCGCGCGCACCAGCAATTCCAGAGCCACGCGGCGAATGTCGCGGGCGACGGTATCGCGTTGGACCAGCGCTTCGAGCAGATCGTCGCGCTCCAGGACATTGGCGGCCCGCACCGCCGCAATGCCGGTGAGCAGGGTCTCCGGCGCTTCCAGCACCTGAGCCACCACCTCGGCGGCTTTCTGGCGATCCTTTGCGATCAAGGCTGAGAAAGCTGGACTCCGCACCGGCTGTTGCGGACAGTCGCGGTAGAGCGCCGCGAGCGCAGACGCGTCGAGACTATCCAGCTTCGCGGCCCGATCGGAGCATGCCGCCATCTGGAGGTCCATCCACCGCTCCCAGGCGAGGCGCCGGACGGTGGGGTCGCGGTGCAGGCGGAGCTGCTCCAACAGGCCGGTGTCCGCTTCGGTGGCGCGCCATGCAGAAAGAGCGGCTTCCAATGCGCGACTGGGGGTATTCGGGTCGCTGAGCAGGGTCTTGCGCAGCTCGCCGTCCTCGGAGACGCCGCGTGCGAGAAGCAGCGGCGAAGCTCCCTTGACGGCCACGGCCCCGGCGCCGCCGGGGTTCCGCTCCGACCAGGAGTCGTACAGGCGTAGTTGGAAGGAGGTGGGGGCCAACTGTGGCAGCACCGGGCCGATCACTTCGTCCGGTGCTTTGCGCAGCAGGTCAAAAGCAGCAATGGCGGCGGGATCTTCGTCGTAGCGCGGCTTGCTGAGGTATTGGCCGGCCAGACGCCACCACAGGGCGGAGTCGGCCTTCTGGATGGGCACATCCCCTACAGTCAGGGTATCGAGGCTTCCATCGCGGGAAAGTGCCAGCCATCCGGTGGCGTCGCATGCGCCATAGTCCTGCAGCACCAGGGCCCAGGCGCCGGGCTCCTTCAGCAGCGCCCGCTCCCAGCCCGGCCCGGTCGCGACCCCGTCCAGCAGCTCGCTGCGGAGTGGGCTCAGGCAACGCACCAGCTCAGGCGGGCTCTGTACGGGAAAAACGGGGTCGAGAGGAGGCTTCGCACCGGTGTAGCTCTGCTGGGGCCCACCCTCCACCCAGGACCAGGTATGCAGCAGCTCGCCGTAGCGCTCGCTGCCCTCCCGAAAAGCACCGGAGCTCAGCCGATCCCGGTCCAGCGCCTCTGCCACCCGACGCACTTCGGGCAAGCCGGCGAGGCGATCCGGCCATCCGCGCCCCTCGGGTGCCCGGACACGGAAGGACTCCCCATCGCCGAAAAGAATGGTAAATCCGCCTTCTTCCAGCACCTTCCGCAGGCCCGCCGCATCCGTGTAGTCGGACTCAAACCACAGGTCCAGCAGGGCCGGGGCCGCGCGATCCTGTACCTGGGAGGCCCGGACCAGCCCTGGCGGAGTGACCAGCTCGTTGACACCGAACAGCGGGGCGGTCGCCAACGATGGTGCCGCAGCCGGCGCCTCTTTCGGGGGCGGAGGAGGAGGGGGCGCTTCACCGGTGCAGGAGAGCAGGATCAGAGGCAGCATAGCGGCGGGGTCTAACCTGTTTCGCCATCTTTTCCCAGCCGGCGCGCGCCTACTTTCCGGCCACCTGTCCGACCCGAACTTCAAAAGCATCCATCAGATCGGGTAAAGTCTGGCTCATTCCGTAGCGCATAATACCGGACGGGATGGCCGAGGCCTCCGTCCACCATTGGTAGGTCACCGTGCTGCCCCCTTCGGGACGTGGGCTGACCTCCCACCAGCCCTGGCTGCTCTTTTCCCAGGCCACATCTGCCACGAGGCCGTGCAGCTTGCTGAGGTAGGGCGTGGGGTCCACCATCATCCAGCAGCTCCGATAGCTGTTTCCGGGAAAGGCCTCCTGGAGCTGCACCACAAGCTGACGCTTCACCCGCACGGCATCCAACAGAAAACCGATATCGAAGCGCAGGTACATATGGCTACTGTCCAGCAAGGTGGCATCTTCATAGCCAAACTGGGCCGGCATCCACTCGTCCTGCTTGTCCCCCTGCTTCAGCACCGGCTGCCACTGGGCCACGGTGTGGGCACTGGTGCGCACCAAACGGGCGCCCACCATTTTGGTACTTCCAAGCGCAAATTCTCCGGTATCCACACCTCGCCCCTCCGCATTCAGCGCGGGCGCAGGGATAGCGGAAAAGATGGCCTGATCACAGGCGAAGGCAGAGGCGACAAGAAGGAGCAGCATGCTCCTACTATACACGCCCTCTGCCGGCTCGGCATGAGTACCGCCGACTTTTTTACCGGACGGTCAGGAGGGATCCGGCTTCGGGGTCTTGGGGCCACTCTCCGGCAGTGCTGGTTTGGCAACGTAGGACGCTGGAATCTCGCCCGTGAGTGCGCCAAGGTAGGCTCGGATGTCGGCGACCTGCTCGGGCGTCAGCTCCTTGCCGAGCTGGTGCTTGCCCATCATGCGGATGGCCTCGTCCAGGTCCGCCACCGAGCCATCGTGGAAGTAGGGGGCGGTCTTTTCGATGTTCCGAAGGCCGGGCACCTTGAACATGAAGTTCTCGGCTTCGTTGTTGTTCAGTGCGCCACGACCCTTGTCGGAGCTGTTGGGCCAGGGCACCACAAGGCCGGCCTTCTGGTACATGTTGCCGCCAACGTAGGTGCCCGAGTGGCAGGTCGCGCAGCCAACGTCCATGTAGGTGTTGAAACCCTTCTTCTGGGCTTCCGTCAAGGCTTTATCGTCGCCCGCAAGGTAGCGATCCCAGGGAGCGGGCGTGACCAGGCCACGCTC
>JBEIQS010000209.1:0-10147 GCA_040376425.1 Alphaproteobacteria bacterium
ACTTCAATGGCGACGGCTGGGCGGACATCGCCACCGCAAACTGGAACGTGATGAGTGTGGCGGTGTACATCAACACCACCACCGGCGTGGGCGACGCCCCCAGCTTCGCCGAGCCGGTGATGATCGAAGGTCTGGGGCTGAACCCGCTGCTGGTGCGCGCCGGGGATCTGGATAGCGACGGCGACAACGACATCGTGGTGATCCCCCTGGCCATGAATTCCGGCGCGGCGATGGCGGTGATCGAGAACGAAAGTCAAGGCGACACGGTCAGCTTTGCCGTGGTGGAAGTCTATCCTCTGCCCGAGGTGATGCGCGAGACCTTCCCCTACGCGTGGTTCACCACCGCAGGCAACGTGTCTGACTTCGATGGCGACGGCGAGCTGGACATTGTGGTGGCCGTAGCCCGTGCCAGCTTCACCCTGGAAGCCTTCGAGCTGCTGCCCACCGACAATGTGATGGGCTACATCGATCCGAACATCCCGGTAGAGGTGATCGATGAGTTCCTGCCGCAGGACAGCCAGTTGGTGGCCTACCAGAAAGTGGCCGCCGCCGAGTGACCGGTCTTGAAGGGGCAATTCGTCTGCTCGGTGACGGGCCGGTCTTCCGGGCCCACATCACCGCGGAGTGGTCGCAGGGGCGGGCTGCCTTCGGCGGCTTGTTGGCCGCTTTTGCGGTACGGGCGGCGCGCGCGGTGGTCGGCGAAGACCGGCCGCTGCGCTCGGTGCTGATCGACTTCGTGGCCCCGGCGGAGCTGGGGGAGCTGGAGGTGGAAGCTACCTTGCTGCGTGCAGGCCGCGGGATCAGCCATGTTCAGGTGCAGCTCCGGCAAAAGGGGCAGCCGCTGGGGATTTTCCTGCTGGCCTACGGTGGCGGGCGCAGCACCGCATTGGCCTGGCCCGGACCGTCGCGGCCGGAGCTGCCCGATCCGGAAAGTCTCGTTCCCATGCCCTATATCGAGGGCATTATCCCCGCCTTTACCCAGAACTTTGACTTCCGCTGGACGCGCGGTGACTTTCCCTTTTCCGGAGGCACCCGACCGGAGATTGGCGGCTGGGTGCGCAGCCGTGTGCCGATGCCTCCCGACGAAGCCCTCGTGCTTGCGCTGGTGGATTCCTGGCCTGCACCTATCCTTCCGCTGCTCTCCGGCCCTGCCCCGGCCAGCACGGTGACCTGGATGGTGGACCTGGTCGGCCCGATCCGCGGTGCGCCCGATGCCTGGTGGGCCTTTTACGGGGACACCGTCCAGGCGGGGGATGGCTATGCCAGTATCGAAGGGCGTCTTTGGGGACCTTCGGGCGAGCTGGTGGCGGTATCGCGGCAGATGGTGGTGGAGTTTTCGAAGGGCTGATGCGGATGCCACCGTGTTTGCGGACTGTTGCCGATCTGTTAATACCTTGTCGGAGCAACAAATGAAATCGCCGGACGTCTCTCCCGAACATCGCTGGCTTCATCAACTTCTTGGGCAGTGGACCTGGGCTTCCGAAGCGGTTCCCGGGCAGGACCATGGGCACCACCACAGTGGCACCGAAGAGGGGCGGCCGGTGGGCGATATCTGGGTGGAGCTGGCGGGGGCCGGGGACTACGGCGTAAGCCGGATGACTATCGGCTTTGAACCGGTGCGCGGCCGATTTTGGGGAACCTGGGTGGGGGGAATGATGAACCACCTGTGGGTGTACGACGGGGCGCTTCAGGAGGACGGGAAGACGCTGGTTCTGGAGGCGACCGGCCCGGCCTTCGACGGGAACGGGATGGCACTCTATCGCGATGTGGTGCAGGTGATTGGGCCGGAGGAACGTACCCTTCAGGCCTTTGTGCAGGGTGCCGACGGTGCGTGGACCCACTTCATGACCACGCGCTACCGGCGGGTAAGCGCCGCCGTCTGAAGCCCGGGGCCTTCCCGAGGCGCTCCAAAATGTGGGGCCGCCCTGTGCAGGTGAGCCGATAAGTGCTAACTTAGCACTCATGTGGATGAGCTTTCTCGTACATGATCCGCTGACCCGCCTCTTCGCTCAGATCATCGCGATCATCCTTGTTTCGCGGCTCCTGGGCCTGGTAGTGAAGCGGTTGGCCCAGCCCATGGTGATCGCCGAGGTCACGGCCGGAATCCTGCTTGGCCCCTCCCTCGTCGGCTGGCTGTTTCCCGAGGCCTCCGCCGTGCTCTTCGCGACGGAGTCGCTGGGAACCCTCCAGATTGTGAGCCAGGTCGGTCTGGTTTTGTTTATGTTCTTAGTCGGACTGGAGCTGGACCCCAAGCTGCTGCAGGGCCGTACCCGCACGTCGGTGGTGGTGTCGCACACCAGCATTGTGGTGCCTTTTGCCCTGGGGGCGGCGCTGGCGCTGTGGCTCTATCCACGGCTTTCTGATCCGGGTGTATCTTTTGCCGCCTTCACCCTCTTTTTAGGGGCGGCCATGAGCGTGACCGCCTTCCCCGTGTTGGCCCGGATTCTCAGCGAGCGGCGGCTGCTGCGGACACGGCTGGGCGCAATCACGATCGCCTGCGCGGCGGTAGACGATGTAACGGCCTGGTGTATTCTGGCCTTTGTGGTGGCGATTGCGCGTTCCACCGGGTTGGCGGCTGCGGCGACCACGACGGTGCTTGCGCTTGTCTACATCGGGTTTATGTTTTGGTTGATACGCCCACTTCTTCGCCGTCTGGCCGGTGTGGTCACCGAGGCACAGGGTCTCAGCCAGAACATGATGGCCGTGGTGATGGTATTGCTCATCGCCTCGGCATGGGCCACCGAGCTGATCGGGATCCATGCGTTGTTTGGCGCATTCCTGCTGGGTGCTGTGTTACCCAAAGAAGGGGGCTTCGCCCATGCCCTTTCGGAAAAGCTGGAAGATCTGGTGCTGGTGGTACTCCTGCCCTTGTTTTTTGCCTTCAGCGGTGTGCGAACGCAGCTTGGACTTCTGGATTCTGCGTCCGACTGGCTGATCTGCCTGGTGATCATTCTGGTCGCCTCCGTTGGGAAATTCGGTGCCAGCATGCTGGCCGCTCGATGGACCGGGCTTTCCTGGCGGGAGTCAGGAGCGCTGGGCATCCTGATGAATACGCGCGGACTGATGGAGCTGATCGTGCTGAATATCGGTCTCGATCTCGGCGTAATCAGTCCCACCCTGTTTGCGATGATGGTGGTCATGGCGCTGGTGACGACCTTTCTGACCAGCCCGGTTCTGGAGTGGGTCTACCCACAGTCCCTGATTGAACGCGAGCTGTTGGAGCCGGAGCCCCCTCGCCCCCCGCCCGTCGGCGACGAGTTCCGGGTCCTCGTGTGTGTTGCCAGTGGCCGGTCCGGGCCCGGACTGGTAGCCCTGGCGGGTGCGCTGCAGGGCAAGGGGGCAACGCCGGGCGAGATCGAAGCCCTGCACCTGCTGCCGCCCACCCACCGGGCCTCCTCGGTGCTGGAAAAAGAGACCGAGGAAGAAGGTGGGCTGGGGCCATTGATGGAGCGCGCAGGCCAGTTGGGTCTGCTGGTACGGCCGACAACCTTTGTATCTGCCGATCCCGCCGAGGATATCTCAAGAGTGGCCGAAGTGAAGCGGGTGGATCTGGTGCTGATGGGATGGCATCGTCCGGTGGTCAGCCAGACCTTGATGGGAGGTGTGGTCTACGAGGTACTGAAGCGCGCAAGCGGGACTGTGGGGATTTTTGTGGATCGGGGGCTATCGCAGCTTCGGCGAATTCTGGTGCCCTATCGGGGGGCGGAGCCGGATCGGGCGGCGATGGAGGTGGCCGGTCGGCTGATGGCGTCGGGCCAGGTGGAGGTGGTGGTGCTCTGGGTGCGCAACCCGGGTGAGGCCGGGGATCACCGCGCCCGCAGTGCCGTAGGGGCGGCCTTCGGCGCGCATTCCGAACAGGTCCGAATTCAGACGGTTGAAGATGTCTCGCCGGTGGGTGCGGTGTTGAAAGAGTGTAGTCAAGGCTACGACTTGGTGGTGATTGGTCTGGGCAGCGATTGGGGGCTGGCTCAACGGATGATTGGCGTACAACCCGAGCAGTTGATGCAAGATGCTCCGGTCTCCTTGCTGATTATCCGTGGGCTGGTGCGTTAAGAAATGTCCATGCACTTCGGCTCAACCCTTAGGATTCTGAGGGTGGACTCCGGCGTGAGCGTGCGGGAGCTGGCCCGGCGGATCGGCGTGTCCAGCACCTATTTGAGCCGGGTGGAGAACGGCTACGACGCGCCCCCCACGCCCGATCGTCTCATCGCCGTCGCCGATGCGCTGGGCTTGCCGCGCGCGGCGCTGCTGGAGCTGGCGCGACAGGCGGGGCCCGCGGTGGACGGCTATCTCCAGCGGGTACCGGCCGCGGGAGCGCTGTTTCTGGACGTAGCTCGCCGGGATCTGGACACTGCCCAGATCGCGCGGGTCCGTGCATTCTTGGACCGGGAGTTTCCGGACACGGTCGCCAGCTTCAAATTGCGGCGGATCTGCGATCTCGTCGATCCCTCGCGGGTCGTCGTGGGTTTTGTGGGTTCCACCTTGCGGGATCTGGTGGAAGTGGCGGTCACCCGCCTCCCCATGAGCGCGGGTGTGGAAACAGCCGGGGTCGCGGACCGGATCCTGGCGCGGGAGGAGGAAGCCTCCTCCTGTATGGGCGGCGGTTTTGTGGCGCCACATGCGGTGATTCCGGGGGTTATCGATGCGGCCGTGGTGGTGGTGATGGGGCGTCCACTGCCCATCTCTGGACCGGACGGGGAGCCCGTACGGGTGGGCGTTGTTGTGGTCAGCCAGGTCCGGGGAGCACAGCACCTGGAGGTGTTGACACGAATCGCCCGATTGGCCAGCTATGACGTGGCAGATGACCTTTGCCGTGCGTCCGGGCCGGCGGAGGTGCGCGCGATCATTGAGCGATTAGAGGGATTATGGTAAGAAGACAATATTTTTGATAAGTTTATGTCGCACAACGAGCGACGGGCCCACCCCAGCGCACTGAAGGCTCCGCGCCCGGTCTGAAGCGAAAGCAACAGGCCACGCATGATAAAAACGATTCTTGGTGCAACATAGTTTCTCGAACGGCTTGCCGAACGTACCATATCCGCACAGACTATCCGTGGATGTTTCGTTCTTCCCCGCTCCGGCTCTCGGTTCTGCAAAGTCTGCTGATCGCGCTCGTTTTTGCCGCGCTCACTCTGCTGATCCACGCTCACTGGATTCGCCAAGACTATGGCGTTCCGCTGGGCGATGAGCCGGGGCACCTGACCAATGTGATCCGCTATCGACAATGGTTTATGGGAATGTTGGCCCCGGCCGAGCCCCACCCCCCCGCGATGTACGTGGCCGCGGCGCTGTCCAGCCTGTGGCTGGAGGGGGATCGCCTGCAGGTACTACGCTTCGGACCGGCATTTTATGGGGCACTGCTGGTCGGAGGGATGAGCTGGCTGGGTGCCCGGAGCTTTGGTCTGGTGGGTGCCTTCTATATGGGCTGTCTGGCGCTCGCCGCTCCCCAGCTTCTCAGTTTTTCCAGGATGTTCCTTCTGGACCTTCCGATGACGGCGCTGGTGGTCCTGATCTGGATCGCGGTGTGGGAGAGTCGGCACCTCAGCCGAACCCTGCCCACGCTGCTCCTCGGTGCCTTTTTGGCTTGGGGCCTGCTGGCCAAATACACGATTGTCCTCTGGCTTTTGCCCCTACTGCTATGGGCCGGTGTGGCGATGGTGCTCCGCTATCCCAGCGCGCTGCTGCCCCTGCTCATTCCGGTGCTTCCGCTGTACCACGTTGCCGAGGTTGTGGTTCGGCGGGCCGACGTGGCGGGCATCCCTGGCCCGGTGCGCCCGGCGGCAGAGCCGCTGCTGTGGGAGCTGGGGGCGGCGGGCCTGCTGCTGGGTGGCATTGCCGTGGCCGCCGCCATCAAGCGGCGCAGTGGTCTGAAGCAGGGCGCGGTGTTGGGGCTGGCGATGCTGCTGTGTGTGGCACTGGTGCTGCCCTGGGCGCTGTTGAGCGCAAACGCTGTCTATGCCAAGGTACTTCGAGAAGCGATTGACGAAGTGCGTACAAGCGCGCCGGTGACCGTGCAAACCCAGACCTGGCTCTTTCTGCGCTCTTCCTGGCCTTCTACCTGGTACCTGCTGTGGCTGGGGTTGATCGTGGAGGTGGTGGGCGGGCTGTTGTGGCTGGCGGGCCGCAAGTGGGCCTGGCTGCGGGATCAGGTAGAGGGAAGCTGGCCTTCGCTGCCTATTTGGGGCTTGGTGTTGGGCTGGACAGGCTATACGCTCACCTTCCGGTCCCTGCCCTTTGATACCCGCTATGTGATTCCATTGGTTCCCTGCGCTATTTTTGCATTATCCGGTGTGTTGCGTCTCCGGTGGACCCGTCGGGTGGTGGCGCCCGTCATCTGCCTGATCTGTGTGTTGCAGGTGGTCGCAGGGTTGGGCTGGTTGGGCGAGGACATGGTGGTGCGGCAACGCCCCTTTGCCGAGGTGGGTCCCGGCAAAGTCGGGCCGGCTACGCTGGTGGCGCCCCCTGCCCCCCACAGTGCGTCGCCCTTTCCTGAGATCCACACGCTGTTTCGCACCCTCGCGCCGATGGTGCCCCCGCTGAACCCTCCCGACGGTTGCCAGACGGTCGCCCTGCAGACGCTGGATGTGGAAGAGGGGCGAAGCCGCGCCATCGACGGCCAGGGAATCATGTTTTTGCTCATGTTGGAGGGGCTGGACGAGTGTGTGTGGCAACGACCGGCGGTGAACCCGAAGCTGGTGGTGGTGGTCGACAAGACTGCCGGACCGGGTGAAGTGGTGGTGGAGGAGAAGGTGAAAGGCTTGATCCTGGGTATCTATCGGCAGGCGCCATGACGCTCCCCTCGCCGAAAAGGTTGCTCTTCACCGTGCTGGCCCTGGCCCTCGCCCTGGGGGCGCTGGAGGGACTGGGACGGGTGCTGGAGGCGACGGTCATGCCCTACCAGCGCAGCCTGCCCACCGCGGCGCCGGACCGTGAAGGCAAAAAATGGTTTTTGTCTACGACCAGCAAGGAGGGGGAGAAGCTGCAGGGGATCTCGATGGTGGCCGACCCGGAGCGTGGGTGGATGTTGCCCTCCGCCAGCATCCTGCGCGGGCAACGCTACGACGTGCGGACCAACAGCCTGGGGTTGAGGGGTGGGGAGATTCCGCCCAAAGAAGAGGGAGAAGTACGGATTTTCACGCTTGGGGACTCCTCCGTGTATGGGGACGGCGTCTCCGAGGGGGCCATTTTTTCCTCGGTCGCGGCCCAAAAACTGCGAGAGGCGTGGAAGCGGCCGGTGCAGGCCATCGTGGGTGCGGTCCCGGGGCATGACTCCACGCAGTCGTTGGCCACACTGAAGGTTCCCGGCGGACAATTGTCGATAGACTGGGTGGTGATTGGCAATTTCTGGAGCGACGTGTACCGGGGCGACCGGACGGCGGATCCCAACGACGAAAAGGGCTACTACGACACGCGCAGCACCCTGCGGCGCTCGGCGGCCTACCGGGTAAGCTGGCAGCTTTTGGGCCCCTTTTTGGCGCAGCGGCAGGTGCGTTTTCTGGCGTCGCGGGATGACGTGGGATCGCTGGGGGGCGCAAAATCAACCCGCACCTCCCTGGAGCTCTACCTCAAAAACCTGCGGGAGATGGTGAAGATCGCGCATGGCTACGGCGCCAAGGTCGTGATTCTGAGGCTGGTGGCGCCCATGGATCTGGATGTGGTCCCTCCACCGGACACAGTTGCCGGCTTCCGCGAGGCCCAGGCGCTGGTGGCCGAGGAGAGCGACGGCTTGTTGGTGGATGGTCCCAAGCTGTTCAAAGAGCGAGGGGCAACCGTGGGTTTCTTCTCAGACCATGTGCATCCCAACGCGCTGGGACATGCGCTGTTGGGGGCGGGATTGGCGGATGTGATCCTGGATCGCTACCCCGAGGCGCCGTAGGAAGGGTGGTTCGTCCGCTGGCCTGCTTCCGCAAGGTCTCCGGGGGGATGTCCAACATGCGGCGGGTCGCTTCGGCAACATCCGTCGTTCGCAGCGGTCGGATGACCAGCGCGTCGCCATCCGTCTGGACGTCCGGTGGAGTATGGCGCGAAATCCGGAGAAGATCGAGGATCAGCTTGTCGATAGTGGGCCCGAGGCTGTTGCCGATGGGGGAGAGGGGTTGACCATGTGGGCGGTGCAGGAACGGAGTTGCAGCCAATCCGAGGAAAAATGAACCTTCGCCTTTCTCGCTGGAGGCTCGGCCTCGTCACGCTCGGCTTCGTTCTGCTCCCTGCAACGCCGATGTGCGCCCTCCCCCGTGCCCCTGCATCCGGTGCTGAGGTGGCCGTCTTGTCTACGGGGCCTTTCTGCGCCGAGGTCGCCCATGGTGTTCGCGTCACCGAAGACCATTCCAGGCTTCCTGCTGGAATTGAACCATAGCGCCCGCCTTCAACCAGGTATTCGTGGGAACCGGCTGTGGCCGTTTCAGCGATTCCCGGCGTTTATGGTACGCCATAACAATGGTTGGGGCGGTAGGATTCGAACCTACGGTAGCCGGAATCAAAATCCGGTGACTTACCACTTGTCGACGCCCCATCAGTGGCCCTCTTAACGCCTCCCGCCTTCCCTGCAAGGCGCCCCGTTCCTGGACAACCCCCGGCACCCGGATAGGCTGCGAAAATGCTCCTTCTTCTCTGCGCGCTATCTCTGGCCGAGGCTCCACCCCCGCCTGCTCCTGTGCCGCAAAGCGCCTTTCCCGAACCCATCTCTGCGGAACCCGTGGTCTTCCCCGTCGACCTCTCCAGCCCCGAGGCCACGCTGCTCTCGCTGGTCCAGGCCATCCGCACCCAGAACATCGACGCCTACGCCGCCTGTTTTGACCCGGCCACCGCCGAGCGGGAGGGCCGCGTCTCCCGGCTGCGCGCCGATCCCGGCCAGTGGGTAGAGCTTCAGGCTATCTTCGCCGGTCCGCAAAAGCTCCTGTTGGAGGGGCCCGTCGCCAACGTGCCCGTCGGCGGAAAGATCCGTGGCAACGTGGCCGCCCCCAAGGCCGAGCAGGGGGGCATCGGCGCGATTACTTTTGTGCGTACACAAAATTCCTGGCTGGTCCATAGCTGGTGAGTTCCCAACCCCGGATGTGGCGATGAAGCGCCTGCTGGCCGCCTTGGAGTCCCTGGGCAACCGTGTGCCCGATCCGGTGGCCCTCTTTCTGATCATGGGTCTGGGAATTCTGCTGGTCTCCCGGCTATTTGACGGCACCGCCGTACTACATCCCGGAACGGGCGAGTCGGTCGCCGTGCAGAGTCTGCTCACCATCCCCGGCCTGCGGCGTATTTTTACGGAGGCGATCAAAAATTTTGCGTCCTTCCCTCCCCTGGGGACGGTGCTGGTGGCGATGTTGGGCATCGGGCTGGCCGACCGGGCCGGGCTCTTCGCTGCGGCGCTGCGGCGGCTGGTGGGGGTGCCGCCGCGACTGCTCACCCTGGCCCTGGTATTTGCTGGGGTGAACGCCAGTATTGCCTCAGATGCGGGCTTTGTGGTGCTCGTACCGCTTGGTGCCGCCCTGTTTGCTGCCGCAGGCCGTGCCCCCCTGGCGGGTCTGGCGGCTGCTTTTGCCGGTGTCTCCGCAGCCTTTTCGGCCAATCTGCTGATTACCGGGCTGGACCCGCTGCTGGCCGGACTCACCCAGCTTGCCGCAAGGCTGGTGGACCCCAAAGCCGAGGTAGTGGCCACGGATAATTGGTATTTTATGGTGGCCTCGGTGCTGCCGTTGACGGTGGTGGGCGCCTGGATCACCGAGCGCTGGGTGGAGCCGCGCCTGCCCCCCGCCACGGCCACCGCCGAGCAGGATGCGCCGCCCTCCGAGCACGAAGGCCCGGCCCTGCGTGCCGCCGGCTTTGCGCTGTTGGTGGCTGTGGTGGCGCTGCTCCCGGTGGTGCGCTGGGTGCTCAGTGGAGAGGATGGCAGCTACAAGCCATTTTTTGACAGCATCGTCCCGCTGGTCAGCCTCCTCTTTGGTCTGGCCGGCCTGGTCTATGGGGCGCGCGCCGGCACCGTCCGCGATCTGCGTGGCGCCGTGGCCGCCTGCTCGGCGGCGATGGGGACCATGGGGGGCTACCTGGTGCTCTCCTTTGTCGCTGCCCAGGTGGTCGCCTGGTTTTCTTGGAGCAACCTGGGTCTGGTGCTCGCCGTGCGCGGCGCCGAGCTGTTGAAGCAGGCCGACCTGCCGCG
>JBEIQS010000387.1:0-3322 GCA_040376425.1 Alphaproteobacteria bacterium
AGAAGCGACCAGGCTCAGCTCGGCAGGGGCAAGCCCGGCGCTGCTTCGGCGGGTGAGGTGGGCTTCAGGGGCAGTACCGGTCATGTGGAGTCCTCCGCTCCTTACCTCCTACGCACCGTGACTTGACGTGTCAACACCCTCATAGATGTCTATACACTTGAAAAGCTCGGCCCCCCCCTCCCAAGGACCAGGGAATCCCGCTAGGCCTCCTCCCAAGTTTTGAACCATGAACCAAAATAAAAGATGGATTCTCCTGCTCCTCCTTCTGGGAGTGATCCTGGTGCCCCTCTTCGGCTTCCGCACGCTGCTGCTCCACCTGCTCTCGCCCTCCGCCGGCTTCGATCCGGCGGCAGTGCCCCCGGCTCCGGACTACGGGCAGGACGCTGCCTGGAGTGCGCTGCCCACCCGCGCCGATGCCGGGGACCCGGTCCCCGAGGGCAGTGTTGCCGTAGACCAGCAGAAGCTGGAGGTAGACCTCTTCTATGTCCACCCCACCTCCTATGTGGGGCGTGCCTGGAATGGCGCCTGGGACGACCCCACCGTGGTCGAGGCCACCGACCGGGCCTCCACCGGCATCCAGGCCACCGCCTTCAACGCCGTCAGTGCGGTCTACGCGCCCCGCTATCGGCAGGCCAACGGCATGAGCTTTGTCACCCCAAGCGCCGACGGGCGCGCCGCGCAGGACCTGGCCTATCAGGATCTTCGCCGCGCTTTTGCGGAGTTTCAACGACGCCGGGGCCCCGATCGTCCCTTCATTGTGGCTGGCCACAGCCAGGGGGCCATGCTGGTCCAGCGCATTTTGGAGGAGGAGATCGGCGCCTCCGACCTCAAAAAATGGCTGGTCTACGCCGTGCTGCCGGGCGCCATTGTGCCCCCCGTCGGGCTGAAGGGGATTCCCCCCTGTGAAAACCCGGCGCAGATCGGCTGTGTGTTGAGCTGGAATGCACGCGGTCCCACCTTCCAACCCGGACCGCTGGAGCTGGCGGGGCCCGTAGAGCGGCTATGTGTCAACCCACTGTCCTGGAACAAGGACGAAAATCCTGTGGCCGCCGAGCGCAACCTGGGGGCGGCCTTCCTGGAGTCGAAGGACAAGGCTCCGCGGCCCGGCTTTGCCGACGCGACCTGCGAGCAGGGGCGACTGGTGGTGCGCAGCCTGGGGAAGATGCCGCGGGATCTGCTCAGCCGCATTCTGGACTCGGCGATGGGGCCGGAAAACTACCACCCGGTGGAGTACCAGATCTTCTTCATGAACATCCGCGAGAACGCCGAGCAGCGGGTGGCGGCATGGAAGGCGCAGAATCCGCGGCCCTGATGGTTTGAGGGGCTGACGATGGTAGGGAAGTGCCGCGCGCGGGCTCGCCCCCCGCCCGGGCAAACATATGTTTGCTTGCGGCGGAGGGGGGCCGCCATCCAGATAGCTGAGCGGTACCTCTCCGGGGTCGTCTGCCGCTTCCCGCTGCGTTCCAGACGGTTGCCGGGCGGTTCACCCCTCGGGATCGCAAGCACATGATATCGCCATCACGACAAAAGGACCCACTTCGGAAGGAACCAGGGCTGCCCGTCTCGCCGAGTGCACACAGGGTCGAAGGGATGGTGGTGCAGGCAGCCACGTCCTTTGTACATGGGGTCCATTTTTGTGCGGAGCAGCCTCGGGCCTGCCTGCTTCTTCAGGGGGCTGCCGGCGTGGGGCAGGCGCGCTACGCGGCCTTGGCGGCTCATCTTGCCGATCAGGGGATCAGTGTTCTGACCTATGACTAAAGCGGCACCGGCGCGTCGCGCCGATCGGCCCTGACCATCGGACACTTCGGCTTCTTTTCGCGGAAAGCTGCGGTGCTTTGGACTCAGTTGGCCGACTATCTGCTCCAAGATGCCTGAGGCGCCCGCCCCTCCACCCGCAGGCTGCCCCCTCACCACCGGAGACCCGACCCGATGTCTCTCGAATTCCCGAAGTTTGCCGGTAATGTATTCCGGCGCCCCGCCAACTATCACCAGGACGTGGGTGCCGGCGCCAAGCTGGACGACTACACCGTCCACGCCTACCAGTACGCCACCTCGTCCAAACCTGGCCTCTGCCAGCCCGCCGCCATCATCTACGCGGCAAACGAGGCGGATATCAAGCTGGCGATTCAATACGCCAAGGCGGCTGGCGTCGCCATCGCGGTTCGCTCGGGTGGTCACCACTTCTGGGGTTTTTCTTCGACCTCCGGGGAGAACATTCAGGTAGACCTGTCGGGTTTCACCAAATACCAGTTCGACAGCCACACAGGTACGGTCACCTGCGGGGCGGGTGTGGAGCTGCGGACGCTGGACGAGCGCTTCAAGGAGATCGGTGCCTTTGTCCCCCACGGGCAGTGTGGTCAGGTCTGCGTGGGCGGACATCTGCAATCGGGCGGTTTCTCCGTGCTCTGTGGCCGCTCCTTCGGTTGGTTTTGTGACTATGTCACCCAGTTTCGCATCATCACCGCGGACCTGGAAACGCGGATTGTACGTCGACCGGTGGCCGACCAGCCGGACCCGGAAAACGACGAGCTGTGGTTTGCGGCGATCGGCGGCAGCCCCGGGAACTTCGGCGTAATCACCGAGATCACGATCCAGCCGCTTTGGGACAAAGACCACCCCGAAAGCCGCACATCGACCATCTACATGCAGTATACGCCCGAGTCCCTGGAGGTCTTGCTGGAGATTGTTGCCGCGTACAACGACAAAGACGATCTTCCTGCCGACTTCAATCTCTGCGCTTTCATCCTGGCGGGCTATGCGCCGGTGCTCCGGCCCAACATCGATACCAAGATGATGCGCACCCACCCGGAGATCTACGGCAAAGGAATTGAGCCGCACCCGGCTGTGATCGGTATCTGGGCCACCTGGTGCAACCTGGATGGCGGGGCCTATACCCAAGAGGCGAAGGACTTTTTTGCCACTCTGGAGGCGCGCACGCGGCCCCTCAAGTCGCGGCTGGACCGCGCGGCGGTGAAGCTGCTGGGGCCGCTCGTCGGCAAGGTCATGCCGGTGCGTTCGCCGGAAGACGCCTGTCCGATGTCCACCTTGACCGCCTCTTATTGCTTCCCCAAGCGCGTCCACGCCAACCCCTATGTCTCCGGGACCTGGTGCGGCCAGTCGCAGCAGCTCAGCACCAACGGCTTTGCCCGCTGGGCCCGCAATGCGACGGCGGAGGTACAAAAACAGGACGGCTGCTACGCGGATTTTGAATGGGTGGTCTGCGGCGGGCGCCACTCCCGAAACCGGCGCAATGCGGAGAGCAACCCCACGGCGGTGGCCTGGCGCGATCTGACCATTCTGTGCTTTCAGTACGTCCACTACG
>JBEIQS010000394.1:0-3214 GCA_040376425.1 Alphaproteobacteria bacterium
AGGCGCAGCAGCTCCGCCATGCGTAGTCGGTTGCACAGGTTCTGGGTGAGCAGCCGCTTCAGCGCGTTGTAGCCGATAAAGCTGAGCCCGTTGTCCACCGCCTCGCGGATGAAGCGGTCGGCCGGCCCGAAAAAGGCCTCATCCCCAAAGTTGTGAAGGCCCGTCTCTCGGCGGGCGGCGCGCTGAAGCTGGTCGATCTCCAGCCCCCAGCTCCGCCGACTCAGGCGGCAGAGGGGCGCAAAAACCGTGTTGATCGCTGCAAAAGGAAAAGGGAGTGCCGCTTGCGCAACCGGAGCGGGGAGCATGGGCTTGTCTACTCCGCCACCGCGCACCAGTCGGCATGTGTGCCCATGCCGCTACTCAAAAAGGGAGATTCCTCGCCGAAGCGATGCACGGCCAACCAGTCCAGGGCCACATCCCAGTCGCGCTGATCCATCACATGTGCGCCATCGTCCTTGCAGCGGGCGACAAAGTGTTGGTCGGTCAATAGCTTCCCCTGCAGGGTGTCGGTTGCAGCAGAGAAGTTGACCACGACGAATTGGGTGCTCGGCCAGACATCCACGTCCTCCGCGCCTGAGGTGAGCAACACTGGCAGCTTCGTCGCGGGTGCGCTGTACTCGGAGAGCAGGCTATCGAAGCCCGGCGCTTCGATATCGCTGCCGCCGGATAGCTCCACGGCGGTGGCCAAGGTGTCGCCCCGCTTGACGCTGATCACCGTCGTCCACAGTGCGCCGCCGGAGAAGCCCACCGACGAGACCTGCCGCAGGTCTACATCGAGGTTCTGCGCCGCGCAGGTGCGCAAGTCGTCGTACAGCACCAGATCGTGGTCCATTTCCAGAGAAAGGTCCCACAGGTAGACCGACATCATGCCCAGCAGGCTTTGTACAGGTGCATCCGGTACAATCCAGACGGTATTGGTCTGGTCGGCGAGGCGCTGAAGCTGGAGTCCCCGCGCGGTGTCGCCGCCCGGGTTGTCGGTGCTCGCCGGGTCGGTCACGCCGTGGAAGAAGAAATTGACCGGCATCGCCTCGCCCGGCGTGGACGGGATGATGATGGTGACCTGCCGATCCTCACCGCTGGACTGAAAAGTGGAGGTTCCTGAGGTGGAAAAGTCGGGGCAGGCGCCAGAGGACAGCTCTGCCAGCTCGGCCGGGCCGACTTCCTCTTCCTTGCTATCCTGGTTTTCACCGGGTTTGGATTCATTTTCAGAGGGAGCGGTGCAGGCGAGGAAGAGGAGGGAGAGGGTCATGGATTACCTCAGTGCTTTCCCGGCTAACAGGTAGGGAGCCGACGGGCAGCCCCGATTTGCAGGATCGCGGGAGGATGGTGGGTACTCTGCACACCCCCCTCCCCACGATCTCATTATAGACGCCTATACTGAGATTTTCTCCTTTTCCAGACCACCGCCATCCCCAGCCATAGCCCCCACCCGGCCACCCCCGGCGCGTTGCTGCAGCCCCGATACCAGGGTTTTTCTACACCTTTTTCCGCCTCCTTCCAGGGTGTCGCCGCACCCACCCGCTCCAGCTTCAGTGTGGCGTGGTCCATACAGGCGGCCGAGTCGTAGCGCCCGATCAGCGTGCCGGGATCCACCTTCTCCAGCTCGTAGCGGTCGATCACACAAAAATACCAGCCCGCCTGTGGGCGCTCCTCGGCTACCCGCAGATCGCGCAGCACCAGCTTCTCCCCCTCCCAGCTCCCCACCAGCTCCCGCCGGTTCCAGCCACTCACCAGGCTGGACCACAACAGCGTACCCTCCACCCCGTGATCCTGTCCTTCCACCTGGCAGATCCGCAGGCTCACTTCGATGGACGGGTCGTTGCCCGCGGCCGTCCCCTTCCACCTCTCGCAGCGCGGCAGCGCCTCCAACGGCGGCGGACGCGGGGCAGCGCTCTGCTGCATCTCCTGCGCCACCGCAAGCAGGACAAAGGAGAGCATCATCCTACTTCCACCAGCACTTTCACCACACCCGGCTCGGCCGCCCTGGCCAGCGCGGCCACCCCCTCCCGCAGTGGGTAGCGGGCGCTGATCAGGGGGCGTGGGTCCACCGCCCCCGACGCCAACAGGCGCAGCGCCGGTGCAAAAGGCCCACAGCGGGAGCCCACAATTGTGTGCTCCTCGATCACCCAGCGGTTCGGGTTCATCACCCCCACGTCGTGAACGGTCGTCTTCAACACAATCGTTCCCCGGGCCCGCACCAGGCTGCCCGCCAGCTCCAGGCCATCGGGACTCCCGGTACAGTCCACCACCGGGTCCGCACCGCGGACCTTCTCGGCCTCAGAGCTTGGGATGCGCCGGATTCCCTTTGGCAAAAGGCCCATGGTGAGCGGATTCCGGCCCACCACCGCCACCTCCCCCCCCGTCAGTGCCAGCACCCGCGCACAGAGCTGCCCCAGCCGCCCGCTGCCCAACACCACCACCCGCATCGACGGCCGCACCGCCACCTGCTCCAGGATCTCGCAGGCCGCCGCCAGGGGCTCTACAAAAACGGCCATCTCCTCCGTTACCCCGTCAGGCACCCGGTGCAGGTTGCCCATCGGCAGCGACAGCTCCTCCGCAAAGGCGCCATCCCGGCCCACAATCCCCAGTACGGTCCGCTGTGGACAGTGGCTCGGGCGTCCCGCCAGACAGGTTGCACAGCTCCCGCAGGCACAGTTGATGTCACCCACCACCCGCGCTCCAATCCAGGACGGGTCGGGTGCGTCCAGCACCTCGCCCACCCACTCATGGCCCAGCGTCCCCTCAAAAGCCATATAGCCCTCGACCAATTCCAAATCCGTCGCGCAGACGCCCGCGAGGCGAACGCCCACCCGCGCCTCTCCCGCACGCAGCATCGGCGCCTTTTCGACACAGCGCGGCCCACCCGGCCCCTGATGGATGGCCCACATCAGCGTCCCATCCAGATCCACACCGCACCCGTCGCAACCGCAACCGTGGTGTGTCCCCCATTGAGGGCGGAAAGGGCAAGCTCATCCTTCCCATCACCGTCCATGTCCGGGATGGTGGCGGCGGTGTAGCCGAAGTAGTCCGACGTGTTCACGCCGTTCCAGATCATGTCCGCCGCGGCGGCATTGCGGGTGCCCGCAGCCGGCGCATAGAACAGAAATGCGGCGCCGCCGTTGCTGCTGCTTCGGTCGGAATTCCGTGCGCCCGCCACCACATCCTCCACCCCATCGCCATCCCAGTCGCCGATGTCGACGGCGGCCGTGCCCAG